>NZ_WWCX01000139.1:0-10660 GCF_009857655.1 Duganella vulcania | reverse complement strand
CAGCTGGGACAGCGCGTCGATGGCCGCCTGCTCAAGCTGGACGCGCCGTTCGCCGCCTGCGCCGGCAGCGCGGCCGCGCCGGCCTGCGTGGCCGCGCTGGAGCAGCTCAACAATACCTACGCGATCGGCGACCAGCCGGCGCTGACCCAGACCAGCGGCTGGCTGGACGCCTGGTCCTCGCAGCCGAGCGCCTACGCGGTGGCGGCGCGCAACACGGCCGACGTGGTGGCGGCGGTCAACTTCGCGCGCGAGCACCATCTGCGGCTGGTGGTCAAGGGCGGCGGCCACAGCTATCAGGGCACGTCGGACGCGCCCGATTCGCTGCTGGTGTGGACCCGCCAGATGAACGAGGCCACCCTGCAGCCGGCCTTCGTGGCGCAGGGCTGCGACGACGCGCCGCAACCGGCCGTCACGCTGGGCGCGGGCGCGATGTGGATCGACGCCTACGACGCCGTCACCACGCGCGGCGGACGCTACGTGCAGGGCGGCGGCTGCACCACGGTGGGCGTGGCCGGGCTGGTGCAGAGCGGTGGCTTCGGCAGCTTCTCGAAGAACTACGGCACCGCCGCCGCCGGCCTGCTGGAGGCCGAGGTGGTGACGGCCGACGGCCAGGTGCGCATCGCCAACGCCCGCACCAATCCCGAGCTGTTCTGGGCCTTGAAGGGCGGCGGTGGCGGCAGCGTCGGCGTGGTCACGCGGCTGACGCTGCGCACGCGCGAACTGCCGGAGAACTTCGGCGCCGTGTTCTTCACCATCAAGGCGGCGTCGGACGAGGCATACCGCGCGCTGATCGCGCAGGTGATGGCGTTCTACGCCAGCGCCTTGTTCAACCCGACCTGGGGCGAGCAGATCGGCTTCAACACCGGCAACACGGTGGACGTGTCGATGGTGTTCCAGGGACTGGACCAGAAACAGGCGGAGGCTGTGTGGGCGCCGTTCCTTGCGTGGCTGGGCGAGCGGCCAGAGTATGCGCTGGAACAGCCGTTCCGCGCGGTGGCCGTGCCGGCGCGGCAGTTCTGGAACCTGGCCTTCTTCAAGAAATACGCGCCGGGCTTCATGCTGGCCGACGAGCGTCCCGGCGCGCCCGCGCACCACGGCGTGTGGAAGGGCGACGCGGCCGACGCGGGCTGGTTCATCCATGGCTACCAGTCGGCATGGCTGCCCGCCACCTTGCTGGCGGCCGAACAGCAGGCGCAGTTGACCGATGCCTTGTTCCGCGCCACGCGGCACTGGCGCGTTGGCCTGCACTTCAACAAGGGCCTGGCCGGCGCCTCGGCCGCCGACCTGGCCGCCGCGCGCGACACGGCCATGAATCCCGATGTGCTGGGTGCGTTCGCGCTGGCCATCATCGCCGGCGGCGACGGCCCGCGTTATCCGGGCATGCCGGCTGCCGCCGACGCAAAGGACCCGAAATCGGCTGCACTATCGGCCGCGCAGCGAGGCCGTGAGCGGGCCGCCGCCATTGGCCGGGCGATGACAGCGCTGCGCCAGGCCGCACCGAAGGCCGGCTCCTACGTGTCGGAGAGCGATTACTTCATCGCCGACTGGCAGCGCGCGTTCTGGGGCGGCAACTACGAGCGGCTGGCGCGCGCGAAGCGGCAGTACGATCCTGATGGCCTGTTCTTTGTGCGCCACGGCGTCGGCAGCGAGGGGTGGAGCGACGACGGCTTCACCCGCAAGGGCTGACGCTTCTCACTGCGCCGCTGGAGGCGGGCGGCGCGGCACCAGCAGCAGCTCTTGCTGGCGCCCGCCGATGTAGCGCACGCCGGCCTGGTCGAAGTACGCGTCCTCCTCCAGCATCATGCGCACCGGCTGCGCGTAGCCGTCGATGGCGGTCGCCGCACTGAGCTCGATCGAGTACGCGGTGCGGTGGCGCAGCGCCTCGTCGCCGCTGCCAGGCACGCCGCCCTGCATGTCCCACATGCCGATGGTGGGACCGGCCGCGTGGCCATGGTAGCCGATCGGATGGGTGTAGATGACCGGGTTCAGGTTCTCTGCGCGCCCCTGCGCCAGCGCCGCCGCCAGCACCTGGTTGCCCGTGCGGCCCTGGCGGAACTGCGCCGTCAGAATGTCCTGCAGACGATTGGCGCGCGTGAAGGCCTGCACCAGCGCTGCCGGTGCGGCGGTCTCGCCGGGCCTGAGCACATAGGCATGCTGCTGCACGTCGGTGTTCAGGCGCAGGTAGGTGATGCCGATATCCACATGCAGCAGGTCGCCCGGCAGGATCACGCCACTATCCGGCTGGTCCTTGCCCTGGCGCTGGATCTCCACCGACGGATGGAACCACGTGTCGTAGCCCAGGTCGCGGATCTTCTGGCGGAACCACCACACCACATCCTCGCTGGTGGTGACGCCGGGCGTGATCACGCGTTCCGAAAAACCTTCGGCGATGATCTGGTGCGTGGCCTCGATCATCCGCGGATAGATCCGCATTTCGCTGTCGGTGCGGGTCTCCAGCCAGCGCACCGCCAGCGGCTCGGCCGACACCACCCGGGCGCGATACTCGGCCGGCAGCGCCTGCAGCAGCTCGTTGTAGTCGGTATGGTCGATGCCATCGGCGTGGCCGAAATCGCGCGAGGTGTCGAGCGCGATCTTGTGCGGCTTGCGCTGCCGGACCAGGTCCGCCAGCGCAGCCCACTGATCGGGGAACTTCTTCATATCCCACGCCGCCGCGATGCTGTCGCCGACGTTGTAGCGCGCCACCGCCAGTCGCTCCACACGGCCGCTGGCCGGATCGCGGTAAAACAGCAGCACCGTGCGGCGGCGCGCGTTGAGCCACTCGGCCGGCAGCATCGTCTTCAGCACCGGATCCTCGTTGTATTCGCGCGAGACCACGATCCACATGTCGATGCCGGTCTGCGCCATCATGTCCGGCAGCAGTTTGTCGAAGCGTTCGGCCAGCAGCTGGTTGATCACGGCCGCCTGTTCGCGCAGCGGCAGCACCTGCGCCGGCGCATGCGCGGCAGCCAGCAGCAGGGAGAGGGCAAGGAGATATTTTTTCATCAGATTTGTTCCGAGAAACCTCGTCCTTTTGGGCGAGGAGTGAAAGGAACCGACTCCGCGGGAGTCGATGCGAGGGACGAAGATACGGAACTCAAGCGTTCCGCTATGGTCAAACATGTATGAAACTGGTTTACCGATATCGCGTCAAATCCTTGAGCGGCCTGCTGAACCAGCAAGCACGGACGGTCAATTTCGTCTGGAACTACTGCAACGATCGACAAAAGGACGCGTTGCGTTTCGGTCGGCGCTGGCACACAGGATTTGACCTGATCAAGCTGACCACTGGCTGTTCGAAGGAGCTTGGCCTGCATTCGGGCACGGTCAACGACATCTGCCAGCGTTACGCCACCTCGCGTGCCACGTCGCATCGGCCTTACTTGCGCTATCGTGGCCGCAAAGCGATGGGCTGGGTGCCGTTGAAGGGGCGTGAACTCAAGCGCGAAGGCAACGCGTTCCGGTTCGCCGGCCGCACGTTTCGCGTGTTTTACTCGCGCCCTCTGCCGGAAGGGAAAATTCTCGATGGCACGAACTTTTCGCGCGATCGTCGCGGCAACTGGTTCCTCAATATTGTCGTCGAGGTAGAACCTGCACCGGTCCGTGCCCCCGTGCGTGGGGTCGGCATCGATCTGGGCCTGAAGACATTGGCGACATTGAGCGACGGCAGCGCCATCGAGGCGCCTCACTTTTACCGGGAAGCCGAGGTGGCGCTGGCGTGTGCCCAGCGCGCGCGCAAGAAACGGCGGATCAAAGCCATCCACGCCAAGATCGCCAACCGCAGACTCAATTTTCTGCACACCCGTACCAGCGCGATCATCGCCGCCTTCGACTATATCGTGGTCGGCAACGTCAACGCGCAGGGCCTCGCCAAAACCAGCATGGCGAAGTCGGTCTACGATGTTGGCTGGTCGTCCTTCCGTACACAACTGGCGTACAAGGCTGTTAAGCATGGCGCCTGGTTCGAGGAAGTCGACGAACGTTTCACCACCCAGGTCTGCTCGCATTGTGGCGGTTTGCCCGATACGAGGCCGAAGGGTATCGCAGACCTTGGAGTAAGAGAATGGTGCTGTAGCGATTGCGGTGCTGTACATGATCGTGATCGAAATGCTGCGGTCAATATTCTCCGTCGCGGACGTGCGACGCTAGCAGTAGGAATCTCCGCTCTTTAGGGCGGGGAGGACGTCAAGCGCTTATTTGAACACAGCGCGCGGCGAAGTCAATCAGCCAGTTGCACGCTTGCCAAAAAAATATGCCTGCGCTAGGCTTGAGACCATGTCCACTCAAGGAGGAACCATGACGTCGATTTTCTACCTGCACGGCGGCCCTGGCATGAGCGTTGCAGTCGAACGCACGCGCTACCCGCAGGCGCAAGAGGTGCAATGGTGGCAGCAGCCGCCGGCCGCGCCGTGTGCGCCGCATCCCTATCTGGATTTGCTGGAAGCCGCGCTGGTCGAATTTCGCCGCAACGCGAAGGAGCACGGCGCGCCGATGACGGTGATGGCCAGCTCCTTCGGCGCACACCTGGCCACCCACCTGGCGCAACACGCGCCCGAGTTGGTGGAGCGCGTCGTGCTGTTGGCGCCGACCTACAATCCCGAACAGGCCGCGCTGCGCCTGGCGCGGCGCGCGCTGGCGCTGAACGCCGGCCATGCCGATGCGGATAAGGTGACGGCGGCGCTGGCCGCTTTCGACGCGGCACCGGGCCGCGCGCGCTTCTGGGACGTGTTCGGTGCGCTGCAACTGCTGCCGGACGTGCCGGCGCTGTATTTCGGCCCGCAGGCAGGCGACGCGCCGCGCCATTTCGTCGACGTGCTGCAGCAGCCGGGTGGATTCGATGGCGTGAGCGCGGTCGCCATCTCGGACGATTTCGCCGCCACTTTCCGCGCGCCTGGCCGCAGCGCCTTCAATGGTCCGGTATCGGTGCTGTTCGGCCGCCACGACCCGATGATCGACGCCAAACACGATGGCCCGCTCTGGCGCGCCATCTTCCCGCAGGCCAGCCTGCGCATGGTCGACAGCGGCCACTTCCCGCTGCTGGAAACCTCGCTCGAAGCCTGCCTGGCCTGAGCGGCCAGCCGCCTATGCGGCTTGGCGCCGGCGCGAGAAATGCGCCTCGATCTCCTCCAGCGTCTTGCCCTTGGTCTCGGGCAGCAGGAAGGCGGCGGTGAGGAAGTAAAGCAGCGCGCACCCGGCGCCATAGAAGAACAGCGTGGCGTAGCCGTACTGGCCGACGGTCGGCAGGAACACCGCCGCGATCACGGTCGACACGAACTGGTTGATCAGCAGCGCCACGCTCATGCCGTTGGAGCGTATGCGGTTGGGCATAAGCTCCGACAGCGCCAGCCACACGCAAACACCAGGACCGACCGCGAAGCTGGCGACGAACAGGCAGATCGCCAGCGCCACCTGCCAGCCGTGCGAGGCGGGCGGCACCGCCGAGAGGTGCGCCTGCTCGATGCGCAGCGGCGCGCCGGCCGCTTCAGCCGGATCGGCGAAGGGATTCAGATGCAGGCGGCGGAAGAAGGCGCCGATCACGCTGTCCGCCTGTACCGTGTCCTCGCGCGCGACGCGCAGCAGCGGCAGGGCGGGATCGTCGCTGCGGCGGCTCTGCACGTTCGTGAACGGACCGTAGGAGTAGGCGATCGACAACTGCATGGCGGTGCTGTCAGCCGGCGTTGCGCCCAGCGTGCGCAGGGTCTCCGGGTCCAGGCGCAGTTCCAGGCCGTCGCCATGGACGCGCGCCTGCAGCATGGCGGAGACATCGCGCTGTTCGCCCTCGACGCTGCGGAACAGCAGGCCGGCCACCACCAGCGCGACGACGATGCCGCCGGTGCCGAGCATCATCAGGAACTTGCGGCCCTTGCGATCGACCAGCGCCACCGCCACCACCGTCAGCACAGCATTGAGGACCTTGAGCGCGACGTCGGCCATGTTGGCCGTGGCGCCGGGCAGGCCGGCCTGGTTCAGGATCGTGACCACATAGGCCAGGATGGAATTGATGCCGGTCGCCTGCGTCAGCGCCAGCACCAGGCAGGCCAGCAGAAAGGGCAGTACGTAACGGCGGCTCAGCAGGCGGTCGTTGGCCGCCACGCCATCGGTCGCGGTGGCGGGCGACAGCGCCTGTTCGATCTCGCGCAGTTCCGCGTCCGCCTCGGCGGCGGGACGGGTGCGCAGCAGCGCGGCGCGGGCCTGCGCGATGCGGCCCTTGCGCGCCAGCCAGCGCGGCGACTCCGACAGCAGCAGGCCGCCCAGCGTGAACACCAGGCCAGGCGCAAGGCACATCCAGAAGATGCTGCGCCACGCATGGTCCTTGGCCGCGAACACCGCGCCGGCACGCGCCGCCGCCTCCAGGTTCTGGGCGGCGGCGGTGGCGGTTTCCACCTCGCGCGCCTGGAACAATCCGATCAGCGCCGCCGCCACCAGGCCGATGGTCAGCAGCAGCTGGAACAGCGCCGCACCGCGTCCGCGATGGCGCGCGTGCAGGCACTCGGCCAGGTACAGCGGCACCACCACGCCGATCAAGCCGCCGCTGATGCCCTGCAGCAGACGGCCCAGCATCAGCGCCAGGTAGCCGTCGGCCAGCGCGATCAGCGGTATGCTCGCGGTGAACAGCGCACCGGCCAGCACCATCGCCGCGCGCCGTCCCACCAGGTCGGCCAGCGCGCCGGCGAACAGCGACGACAGCACAGACCCCAGCAGCACCGCCGCCACGATAAAGCCCAGCTGCTGCGCGCTCAGCTTCCATGCCACCGACGCCGTCGATTCCAGGTAGGGCAGGGCGCCGGCGATGATGCCGACGTCGATCCCGTACAACAGCCCTCCCATCCCGGCTATGAACAGCAGAAAGCCCATGGCGCGGGCGGGGGCGTTGGACAGGGTGGCTTGCATCGGGACTCCGTTCAGTGGGAAGTAAGATCGATGGCCTGGCCTTCGACGAAGACGGCCACCGGCTGCAGATCGGCATTGAGGACAACGATGTCGGCCCAGGCGCCCGGCATCAGGCGGCCCCGTTCCGGTTCGCCGATGTAGTCGGCGGGGTAGAGCGACAGGCGGTTGGAGGCGTCGGCCAAATCCAGCCCGAGGCCGACGAAATTGCGCAGCGCCTGGTCCATGGTCAGCACCGAGCCGGCCAGCGAACCGGTGGCCAGCCGCACGCAGCCCAGGCACTTGTAGACGCGCTGGCTGCCCAGGCCATACTCGCCGTCCGGCATGCCGGTGGCCGAGGTGGCGTCGGTCACGCCGTACAGGCGCGGGATGGCGCGCAGCGCCGCGCGGATCGCGCCCTCGTGCACGTGCTGCAGGTCGGGGATGATCTCGGCGTATTCGGCGTGCGCCAGCGCTGCGCCGGCGATGCCGGGATGGCGGTGGTTGAGCGCCGTCATGCCGTTGAACAGGTGGGTGAAGCCGGCCGCGCCGGCGTTGAGCGCCGCCACGCCGTCCTCGTAGCTGCCGTTGCTGTGGCCCAGCTGCACGCGGATGCCCATCTGCTTGAGCATGGGGATCAGCTCCAGGTGGCCGTCCACCTCAGTGGCAATGGTCAGCGCGCGGATCGGCGCCAGCTCGTGGTAGCTGCGCACCAGCTCCAGGCTGGCCACCGCCACCGCGTCCGCCGGCTGCGCGCCCAGCTTGTGGATGCTCAGGAACGGGCCTTCCAGGTGCACGCCCAGCACGCGCGCGCCGCCGGCTGGACGTTCGGCGATCACGCCGGCCAGGCCGCTGAGCGCGCGCCGGATCGAATTGTCGGTGGCCGTCATGGTGGTGCCCAGCAGCGCCGTGGTGCCGTGGCGCGCGTGGCTGCGCGCCACCGTGGCGCCGGCGTCGCCGCCCTGCATGATGTCGACGCCGGCGGCGCCGTGCACGTGCAGGTCGATGAAGCCGGGCAGGATGGTCAGGCCGGTATCGGCTTGCGCGTCGGCCTGGATGGACTGGATGCGCTGGTCGAAGGCGATGCTGCCCGTGATCCAGCCTTGTGGGGTAAGGATTTTGCCGCTGATTGACACTGTTATTCCGCTATCAGGAGTTCGATGCCGGCCGCCAGCAGGCCGTCGCGGTATTCCGCGCTGATGCTGGCGTCGGTAATGACGGTGTGGACGCGGTCCAGCTGCACGATGCGGTGCAGGCTGACACGCCCGAATTTGGAGGCGTCGGCCAGCACGATGATCTTCTTGGCGCGCTCCACCATCTTGTGGTTCAGGCTAGCTTCGGCCTCGTGGTGGGTGGTGACGCCGAACTGCAGGTCGAGGCCATCGACGCCGAGGAACAGCTTGTCGAAGCTGTAGGCCTGCAGGCAGGCCTCGGCCTGCGTGCCCTGGATCGACAGCGACTGCTTGCGCAGCAGGCCGCCCGTCAAAATCAGGTCGACGCCGGGGGCGTCGGCCAGCTCCCAGGCGATGTTCAGGCCATTGGTCATCACCGTCACGTTCTGCGCCTCGTGCAGGTGGCGCGCCAGCGAGATGGTGGTGGTGCCCGAATCGATGATGATGTTATCGCCCGGCTGCACCATGCGCGCGGCCCAGGCGCCGATGCGCTCCTTCTGTTCGTGGTTCAGCGCGTCCTTTTGCGGAATGGTCTGCTCGGGCGGCGGCGTGCGCGCCAGCGTGGCGCCGCCGTGGCTGCGCGTGGCCAGTCCCTGCGATTCGAGCGCACTGAGGTCGCTGCGGATGGTGACGGCGGACACGCCCAGCTGGTCCACCAGCGCGGCCACCTGGACCGAGCCGTGGCGGGTGAGCGCCTGCAGGATGGAGGCGCGGCGTTGACTGGTATTTCGCATTGTTCTGCTGTCAGATGATCAAAGATGTCGAGCTTAACAGATCGCGGCCGCGCTGCCAGCAGGAGTGCTGGCATTTGACGCGGAATCGTGCGCGCTGTTGCGGTTGCAGGCACGCGCATATTGGGCCAGCACGCGGCCGATTTTATGCTCCAGCAGCGCTCCTGCCCTGGCGGCCAATTGGCCTTGCAGCACCTGCAGGTACTGCTCCGGCAGGTGTTGGCTCAGCAGCGACAACGGGATCGCCAGCGCATCGAGGTTGGCGCACAGGCGTTCGACGGCGGCCGTCACCGCCGGTTCGCCCCAGTAGTAGCGGCAGCGGTCACTCAGGCCGTAGCGGCGCAGCAGGCGCTGCTCGGCGCCGCTGCCGGGGTAGTGCTTGGCCCAGTGCCTGGGCTGCGCCAGCATGGTCTCGTCCAGCACCTGCATCAGGCGCGATACCTGGCCGGCCGGCACCAGCTCCTCCTCGATGCGGCACAGCGCCTGCAGGCCTTCGCGCAGCGCGAAGGTGGCGGCCGGGCCGACCTTGAGGATGGCGAAGTGGTCGCGCACCATGTCGTGCAGCGCCGATTCGCGCTGGTAGTCGGTGGAGTGGGCCTCGAACACCAGGCCGGGCTGGCCGGCCACGAAGGCCGACAGCGCGCTTGCCTGCGCGGCGTCGTAGTGCTGGATCTGACTGTGGTCGAAGTCCACGCCCGGCTGCACCACCATCGCGATCACGCGGCGCCAGGCATCGTGCAGCTCCATCGCGAAAAAGGCAAGGCGGTGCACGTCCAGCGTGCGCGCGGCGGCCTTGGGCGAGGTGACCGCGCCGGCCTGCGCCAGGTTCGCCTCGCCGCCGGGGATGGGGACTTCGGTGCCGATCACGTACACCGGCGGCGGCAGGCCGGCTTGGGCGGCCGCCTGCTCGGCCACCGCGCACAGGCGCGCCGAGCGGGCGGCGATGGTCTCGTCGCTCAGGTGTTGCGGATCGTTGGCGCAGCGCATGCTGCAATCGAGGTGGATCTTGTGGAAGCCCGCCGCGGCGTAGGCGGCGATCAGCGTCTCCGCGTGCTGCATGGCGGTGGCCGCGTCCAGATGCTGCCAGGCGTTGGGGCCGAGATGGTCGCCGCCCAGCACCAGCCGCTCCGGCGGGAAGCCCTGGTCCCGCGCCAGCTGGTGTACGTAATCGTGGAAGGCGGACGGCGTCATGCCGGTGTAGCCGCCGAACTGGTCGACCTGGTTCGAGGTGGCTTCCACCAGCAGCACGGTGCCGTAGTCGGACGCCACCCGCATCGCCGCGCGCAGCACGCTCGGATGGCTGCAGCATACGCTGTACAAGCCGACGGCCGCGCCGCGCCGGTGGGCGGCGACGATCTGCTGGACGGGGGACAGGGATTCGGTAGTTTTCATGGTCGCTGGCTTGGTCGGTGATGAGTCAGGGGTTGGCGAATTGCTGGCGGGCGAGCAGGGCGGCGCCGCGTGCGCCGCCGGCGTCGCCGAACTTGGGCGGCAGGATGGGCGGTACGCGCACGCCGGGGAACAGGTGGCGGCGCATCGCGGCCGGCAGCTGGTCGTACAGGTGGGCCAGTTGCGACAGGCCTCCGCCCAGCACGATCGCGTGCGGGTCCAGCGTCAGCACCAGCGTGGCCAGCGCGTGGCCCAGCAGGTCGGCGTGCAGCGCCATCGTTTTTGCGGCGATGGCCGAACCGGCCCGCGCCTGCGCCACGATGGCGGCCGGCGTCTCGTCACCGCCGCCGAGGTGCAGATGCAGGCGGCTCATGCCGGGGCCGGAGACATAGCGTTCCAGGCAGCCGCGCCGCCCGCAAGGGCAGTCGAGCACCGGCAGCGCGGCGGCGGCCGACGGCGGCATCTGCGGCGTTAATTGCGAGGCCGGCAGCGGCCAGTGGCCCC
>NZ_WWCX01000138.1:0-10810 GCF_009857655.1 Duganella vulcania | reverse complement strand
CCATCCCGAACAGGACCGTGAAACAACTCTGCGCCGATGATAGTGCTGCAACCAGTGTGAAAGTAGGTTATCGTCAGGCTAGTTATATAGAAAAACCCCCACCAGCCAGAACGCGCTCAAGATCGCGTTCGGTGCGGGTGGGGGCTTTTCGCATTCCACGGCCATTTGTTCGGCGCGGCACTGCCGCGCTTCACTATAGAAAACCCCCCGCCAGCCAGAACGCGCTCAAGATCGCGTTCTGTGCAGGTGGGGGATTTTTTTCGTGCGGATTTATCTTTGTGCATTAGAATGGCTTGCATCACGGAGACGCAGCCCTATGCCAGGTTACGCAATACGGTTTATCTTTTTATGCGGCTTGCTCTTGCCGGCGCTAATGTCCGTCGCGGAGGCCGCGCCGCTCAGCCTGCGGTTTGAACATCTCGGCATCGAGCAGGGACTGACCCAGGAATCCGTGACCGCCGTCCTGCAGGACCGGCACGGCTATATGTGGCTGGGCACGCAGGCCGGCCTGAACCGCTACGACGGCTACCGCACCACCGCGTTCAAAAACGATCCTGCCAATCCCCACAGCCTGCTCGACAACTATATCCATGCCTTGTATGAAGACGGCGATGGCACGATCTGGGTCGGCAGCAAGGGGGGGCTGGACCGCTACGACCCCGCCACCCAATCGTTCATTCACCAGCCCGGCAAGAACGGCAACCTGACAGTATTGAGCATTGCCGGCGATGGCCAGCAGGGTTTATGGCTGTCCACCAGCGACGGCTTGCAGCATCTGGATATCGCCAGCGGCCAGGTGCGGACGCTGCGCCACGCGGCGGCCGATGCCGACAGCATCGCCGACGACCGTGTCGGCGCGCTGGTGCGCGACCAGCGCGGCAATCTGTTGGTGGGCACGGCCAGCGGCGTGGAAATGCTGGTGGCGGGCGGCAGCAAGTTCCGCCACTTGTCGCCGCAGGACGGCGCCGCGCCATCCAACAACATTCAGGCACTGTCGATCGGCGCCGACGGCGTGTTGTGGGCGGGCACGCTGCGAGGCTTGCAGGCCTGGCGCCTGGGCAGCGACAACGCCGAGCGCATCCCGCTGGCGCCGGCCGATGCCTTGCACGATCAACGCATCACCGCGCTGCTGCATGACAGCGATGGCGTGCTCTGGGCCGGCAGCTATGCCGACGGCTTGAAGCGGCGCGATCCGGCAACGCGGCGTTTCTACACCTATCGGCACAACAGCCAGGACCGGCATGGCGTGGGCGACAACCAGATCAGCGCGCTTTACCAGGACCGCACCGGAACGCTGTGGGTCGGCACCTGGTACACCGGCCTGGACTGGGTGGACCTGACCAGCGGCGGCTTCGAGCGCTATACCGAGTATCCGGGCGTGATGCCCAGCATTAGCAACAACAAGGTCCGCGTGGTCATCGGCGCGGGACCCAACAAGTTCTGGCTGGGCACCGGCAACGGCTTGACCTTGCTCGACATCGTCAAGGGCAATACCGAGGTCTGGCGTCACAACGAACACGACCCGGCCAGCCTGCCGGGCGACCAGATCCAGGCGCTCCAGATCGATCAGCGCGGCCGCTTGTGGGTCGGCAGTTCAACCGGGCTGGGCCGGCGTGACGCGGCAGGCGGCCCGTTCACGCGCGTGGTGCTGGACGCCGATCCCGCCGCGGCAACGATACAGCGCATCCTGCTCGACCGCGCCGGCGCGATCTGGGTGGCGTCGCGCGCGGGGCTGCACCGCGTCGATCCGCAAACCGGCGCGATCAGCACGTGGCGCCACGACCCCGCCGACCCGAACAGTTTGGATGGCCGCATCTATTCGCTGATGGAGGACAGCCATGGCGTGCTGTGGCTCGGCACGGAGAACGGTCTCGACCGCTTCGACCGAAGCGCCGGAAAATTCCGCCACTATCACCACGAGCCCGGCAAGGCGGACAGCCTCAGCCACAAGCGCGTGCATTACACCTACGAGGACGACAAGGGACGCCTGTGGATAGGCACGGCCGCCGGCTTGTGCCGCGCCGAGCAGGGCGCCGACGGCGAACTGCATTTCCGCTTTTATCCGACCAGCAGCGGCCGCGCGCCGGACCCGGTCGGCGCCATCCTCGCCGACGAGCACGGCCATCTGTGGATCAGCAGCACGGCCGGCCTGACGATGCTCGATCCCGCCACCGGCGCGTTCAAGGAGTACACCTCGCGCGACGGCTTGATCGACGGTTCCTACTTCATCGGCTCCGCCTACAAGGCGGCCGACGGCATGCTGTTCTTCGGTGGCCTGTCCGGCCTGACGGCCTTTCATCCATCGCGCATCCGCGACAACCCGCACGCGCCACCGGTATCGATCACGGATTTTTCCATCTTCAACCAATCCATCCTGACCGGGCAGCCGCGCCCCGACGTGCTGGAGAAGGGGCCGATCTACGAGGCGCGCACGCTCAGGCTGGGCTACCGCGACGCCGTGTTTTCGTTCGAGTTCGCCGGCCTGCATTACGCCGATCCGCAGCGCAACCGCTTCGCCTACCAGCTGGAAGGCTTCGATCCGCAATGGGTGACGGCCGACGCCGGCAAGCGCTTTGCCACCTACACCAATCTCGACGCCGGCCGCTATGTGTTCCGCGTCAAGGCCGCCAACAAGGACGGGGTCTGGAGCCGCGAGCCGGTGGCGCTGGAGGTGATCATCGCGCCGCCGCTGTGGAAGACCTGGTGGTTCCGGCTGCTGATGCTGACCCTGGCGCTGGGCAGCGTGTACCTGCTGTTCCGCATCCGCATCCGCATGCTGGTGCGCCAGAAGCATGCGCTGGAGGTGGAGGTGGGCAACCGAACGCGCGAGCTGGTGCAGCAGAAGGAATCGATCGAGCGGCAGAAGCGCGAAGTCGAGCACCAGAAGGAAAGCGTGGAGCTGGCGCACCGTAACATCTCCCTGCTGTCCGACATCGGCCGCCGCATCACGGCCAACCTCGACAGCGAGGCCATCATGTCGATGCTGTACCAGCAGGTGCATGCGCTGATGGACGCCAGCGTATTTGGCATCGGCATCTACCGGCCCAAGGAAGAGCTGATCGAGTATCCGTTCGCGATGGAAAAGGGCAAGCGCTACGCGCCGTACACGCGCAGCATGCGCGAGCCCAACCAGTTGGCGGTCTGGTGCATCAACCATGCGCAGGAAGTGTTCATCAACGACCTGGAGCACGAGTATCCGCGCTACATCAGCCATCTTGCGCTGGTCTCCGGCGCCGACGACATGGGCACGCTGGAGGACGGTTCGCTGCCGACCGAGCCGTGTTCGCTGATCTACGTGCCGATTTCGGTGGCCGGCCAGGTGCGCGGCGTGATCACCGTGCACAGCTACCGCAAGCACGCCTACCAGCGCATCGATCTCGACATGCTGACCACGCTGGCGTCGTACGTGGCGGTGGCGTTCGCCAACGCGGATTCCTACCGGCAGTTGCGCGACACGCAGCAGCAACTGGTGGAGCGCGAAAAGCTGGCGGCGCTGGGCTCGCTGGTGGCCGGCGTGGCGCACGAGCTGAACACGCCGATCGGCAACAGCCTGGTCATCGCCAGCACGCTGGAGGACAAGACCCAGGAGATCGAGCAGCGCCAGGCGGGCAACACGCTGCGCCGTTCGGACCTGAGCAACTTCATCGAGGCGTCGCGCGAGGCGTCGACGCTGCTGATGCGCAGCCTGCACAACGCGGCCGAACTGGTGAATAGTTTCAAGCAGGTGGCGGTGGACCAGGCCAGCGCCAAGCGGCGCCATTTCAACCTGCACCAGGCCAGCCAGGAAATCGTGACGACGATGAAGAACCAGATCCGCAAGGCCGGCCATCAGGTGGAACTGGAAATGCCCGACGATATCCAGATGGACAGCTTCCCCGGCCCCTACGGCCAGGTCATCATCAACCTGATCAACAACGCGCTGTTGCATGCGTTTGAAGGACGCAGCGGCGGTGTCATCAAGATATGGGCGGTGCGGCTGGGGCCGGACCGGGTGCGGATTGTGTTCCAGGACGACGGCAAGGGCATTCCGCTGGAACACCAGGCGCGCATCTTCGACCCGTTCTTTACCACCAAGCTGGGGCAGGGCGGCAACGGCCTGGGCTTGAGCATCACCTACAACATCGTCACCTCGCTGCTGGACGGCAGCATCCGGGTGGACAGCGCGCTTGACGTGGGCACGCGTTTTACGCTGGATCTCCCGCTGACGGCGACGCTGGCGGGAGACTGAAAGACGGGCTTAGACGCCCCAGATGATGCTCTCGTTTTCCTGCTTGGCCGAGCGCAGCATTTCCAGCAGCGGGAAGGCGCGGGCGGCAAAGCCGACTCTTTGCATCACGGCATGTTCTACCGTCTCGCCGTCTTCCTGTTCGTGGGCGTGCACATCGTGCTCGACGTCCGTCTCCGGATGCAATTTACTGGCTGCAACTTCGTTTTCCAGCACCGACAAAGCCTCTGCCGCTTCCTGCGCCGTGATGACACCGCGCGTAGGATTTTTGTGGAGCAAGTCCAAGATGCGCTGAGCATGTTCCTGGTACATCAGCACTTCCGGGCTGGACTTCGATTTGAAGGAAATTAACATAGTGTGCTTTCTTAATCTTGTGGTGGAACGATAGCACGGTGCACCGTTTCTTGCCGTAGCGGTAGCCGTAATCGAAACATTAGGCCTTGGGCATTACTATACAAGAGGTCAACCCGTCCGTATGAGCGGTAGCGCACATCGTTAAGCCATTCCTAAGTCCCGCGCCGCGTTTCAGTTCAGTTTGAAGGAACCGAGATAGGTTTCGACCGTATCCTGCACGATGTTCTTGTCGCGGCCCATGACGATGACCTGGTAGATCCGCTTGTCCCTGGCGACGAAGTGGCCGATCAGGCGCATCGCCTCGCCGTTCTGGCTGCCCTTGGCCTCGACATCGAGCGTGGCCTGCTTGCCGTCGGCCGATGATTTATTGCTGGTGACGGTGGCGCCGATATTGCTGACCAGCGCGGTCTTCATCGCCTCGATCGCGGCCGGGCCCTGGGCCGCGTCCGGCACCTGGGCGCTGCCGACCGCGAAGATCACGCCGTTGACCTCGGCCGCCGTCATCGTCATGTTGACCGCCAGCGTATCGAGCTGGATGCTGCGGGTCTGGCTGGCCGGCTTGCCCGGGAACAGCACGGCGTAGGGCGCGTCGCTGCTGCGGTAGTCGCGCCAGTCGTATTGCGGGCTGCAGGCCGACAGGGCGGCCGCCAGCATCAGCGCCAGGGAGATTTTCTTCATCAGGACTTGGCTTTCTTTTTACGTTGTTCTTCCTGGCGCCGCCAGTCGTCGATCTGGGCTTGCTGGCGCAGCACGCGCGAGTTCGGATCAATGGTGTACAGCGCTTGTGGCGGCAGCGTCAGCTCGCCGGTGCCGTCGGCCATGGCCAGTTTCTCGATGCGGCCGTTGACGCGCACTTCCACCGGCATCGGGAAGGCGCCGCCATCCTTCAGCTTCCAGCTCAGCTTGAGCTGTTGGCCGTGGCGTTCCTCGACCAGCTCAGGCAACGCGGCGTGGTACAGATAGGCGTCGAAGAACCAGCCCAGGTCGCGGCCGCTGGCCTCGTTGGCGAGGGCGATGAATTCCCGGGTGCTGCCGTAGCGCGGCGCGAAGTTGCCCGGCTTGGGCGCGTCGGTGCCGTAGACCAGGCGGCGCGTGGCGCCGAAGAAGGCGTCGTCGCCGATCAGGTTGCGCAGCGTGTGCAGGATCAGCGAACCCTTGGTGTAGATGTCGTTGCCGGGCCCGCCGCGCTTGTCCTCGTAGACGTCCTCCACGCGCTTGCTCTTGCCGCTGACCACGGGCACCTTGTTGAGCAAGGACTTGCGCTGCGTGAACAGCTCGGCCTGGAACTCGCGCTCGCCGCGCAGGTGCTCCAGGTACAGCGGCTGCATATAGCTGCCGAAGCCTTCATGCAGCCACATGTCGTCCCAGTCGGCATTGGTCATCTGGTTGCCGAACCACTCGTGCGACAGTTCATGATGCAGCAGCCAGTCGTAGCCCATCGGCGACTTGGCGTAGCCGTTGCCGTAGGCGTTGATGGTCTGGTGTTCCATGCCCAGGTGCGGCGTCTCGACCACGCCCATTTTCTCGTCCCCGAACGGGTAGGGACCGATGCGCGCCTCGAAGAAATCGAGCATCGGCGCGAATTCGGCGAACAGGCCCTGGGCTTGTTCGCCGTGGCCCTTCAGGTACCACATGCGCAGCGGGATCTTGTTGCCGTAGCGGCTGTCGTACTCGCCGGACAGCAGTTCGTACGGGCCGATGTTCAGCGCGACGCCGTAGGTGCTGGGGTTCTTGGCGCGCCAGTGATAGGTGCGCCAGCCGTTCTTTTCATCCATGCCAAGCGCGACGCCATTGCCCGCCACCACCAGCGGCGACGGCACGCTGATGTGCAGGTCGATCAGCTTGGGCTTGCCTTGCGGGTGGTCGATGCAGGGCCAGAACAGATCGCAGCCTTCGCCTTCGACGGTGGTGGCGATCCACGGTTGGCCGTCCTCGGTTTTACTCCAGGTGAACGCGGCGTCCCACGGCGCGTGCGAGGCCACGTGCGGCACGCCGTGGTAGCGGATGCGCACGGTCGTGCGGGCGCCGGCCGCCAGCGGCGTGGGCAAGGTCAGGTAGAGGCGGCCTTCCGGATTGCTGATCGCCGACGGCGCCAGCTGCACGCCGTCCACGCTGGCGAAATCGATGGGCAGGTTGCGGTCCAGCTCGACCGCGATGCGGGTCAAGGGAGCGCTTGCCAGGAAAGTCAACGCGGCGTCGCCGCTGATGCTGCGGGTGGCGGGATCGACGCGCAGCGCCAGGTCGGCCTGCTCGAACGTGACGGCCAGTTGTTCAGGCGCGCGCGGGTTGCCGGAGTTGCCGGTGAAGTCGGTCAGCGGCGGCTGGGTGCTGGCGCAGCCGGCCAGCAGCGCGCCGGCGGCGAGGTAGAGGGGCAGGCGTGTCATCGATTTCCCGTCGGGTTGTAAGGGTAGCAAGCAATATAGCAGCTAGCCCGGCGAAGAGGTGATGCTTAGCGCTGGCATCGGCAGAATTTCGCATGGGGATGGCCCGGCTTCGCGCGCGGGGTCGTGAATGCTGCCGTCGTTATAAACGTCGTCGATGCGGCCGAACACGCCCAGGGTGGCGCGCACCACGCCGAGCCATCCGGCGGCCGATGACACGTCGGCATCGAGCGCGGCCGCGCGTTGGCCGAGCATGCGCGCGGCGCGCCGGCAGGCGGCGTAGTCGGCGCCGACCAGCATCACGCGGGCGCCGTTGGCGATATAGAACTCGGCGCGCGCCCGGCCGTCGGGGCGGTCGGCGCCGGTGACGATGAATGCTTGGTTTTGCATGTGCCCTCCCGGATTGATGAGTGCACTGTAGGCTGTCCGCGCGACGGCGGAAATCCGTTCCTTGCTTTGGAATTGCGTTCAGCGGTCGCGCAGCGCGCGCCGGTACTGGAGTGCCTCGAGGACATGGTTTGCGAGGATGCGCTCGCTGCCGGCCAGGTCGGCGATGGTGCGCGCCACGCGCAGGATGCGGTGGTAGGCGCGGCCCGACCAGTGGAAGTGCTCCATGCCTTGCTTCAGGCTGGCCTTGCCGTGGCGGTCGAGCCTGCAGTACTGGTCGATTTCGCGCGTGCTGAGGTATTGGTTGCGCTTGCCCTGGCGTTGCAGCTGGATATGCGCCGCCGCCTGCACCCGCGCGGCGATCACCCGCGATGGTTCGCCGTCGGCGTCGGCCGCCAGGATCTCGGGATCGACCGGGCCGACTTCGATCTGGATATCGATGCGGTCCAGCAGCGGGCCGGAGATGCGGCCCTTGTAGCGCTGGATGATGTCCGGCGAGCAGCGGCAGACGCCGCTGATGTGGCCGTCGTAGCCACAGGGGCAAGGGTTCATCGCGGCGATCAGCTGGAAATGCGCGGGGAAGTCGGCCTGCCGCGCGGCACGCGAAATGGTGATGCGGCCCGACTCCAGCGGCTCGCGCAGCACGTCCAGCACATTGCGCGCGAATTCGGGTAGCTCGTCGAGAAACAGCACGCCACGGTGCGCCAGCGAAATCTCGCCCGGCCTCGGCACGCTGCCGCCACCGACCAGCGCCGCGCCGGACGAGGTGTGATGCGGCGAGCGGAACGGGCGGCGCTTCCAGTGCTCGATGCGGAAGCCGCCCGTCAGCGATTGCACGGCGGCGGCCTCCAGCGCTTCCTCGTCGGTCATCTCCGGCAGCAGGCCGGCAAAGCGCGCCGCCAGCATGGTCTTGCCGGCGCCCGGCGGGCCGACCAGCAGAACCGAGTGGTTGCCCGCGGCCGCCACCTCCAGCGCCCGCTTGACGAACAGCTGCCCCTTGACGTCGGCGAAGTCGGGATACTCCTGCTGCGTCACCAACGGCGCCGATTCATGGCGCGACAGCATCGACTCGACCGACTTGGCGGCAAAGTGGCTGCACACCTGCAGCAGCGATTGCGCCGGGTAGATGGCGGCGTTGCCGACCAGCGCAGCCTCGTCGGCATTGGCCAGCGGCAGGATGAAGGCCAGGGTGCCGCCGTCGCGCCGCGTGGCCAGCGACATCGCCAGCGCGCCGCGTATCGGCCGCAATTCGCCGGACAGGGACAGCTCGCCGGCGAACTCGTACTGGTGCAGGCGGTTGGAGGGAATCTGTTTGGACGCGGCCAGGATGCCCAGCGCGATCGGCAGGTCGAAGCGGCCGGATTCCTTCGGCAAATCGGCCGGGGCCAGATTCACTGTGATGCGTTGTGCGGGAAATTCAAATCCGCCATTCTGGATGGCGGCGCGGACGCGGTCCTTGGCTTCCTTGACCTCGGTGTCGGCCAGACCGACGATGGTGAAGGCGGGCAGCCCATTGGCCAGATGCACTTCGACGCTGACCTCCTGCGCCTCCATGCCCGCCAGGGCGCGGCTTTTGAGTACGGCTAGGCTCATGGGTTAGCGGACGGCCAGTGGGATACCAGCCACCAGCGTAGCCCAGGCCCGCCGCGGTGCTTTGCGCTAGCCCAAAAGGGCGCAGCGCGGACCGGCTTTATTGACCAGCTTTGGCTTCCAGTTCCGCCAGGCGCGCTTCCAGCGCTTCCAGCTTGGCGCGGGTCTTGGCCAGCACTTGCGCCTGCACATCAAACTCCTCGCGCGTCACCAGGTCCAGCTTGGCGAAACCCTGCGTCATCATCGACTTGACGTTCTTCTCGATGTCCTTTGCTGGTGAGTTTTCGATGGCCTGATTGATCTTGCTTTGCAAGTCATTGAAAAAAGTATTCATATCCATAATATTCCTTGATCTAACCGGCCTGGCACTGCACCATTGCAGTGCGCTTCGGCCTTATTGTGGTGCGAAGTTCGTAAAAATCACCGCCGCACCCATCCCATTCTCACATTTCTTTCAAATGCGGTCCCGTTGCCGATGTCGCTGCGGCAGCTATCACCTCGACAAGATTAGCTGGCACGCATTCTGCTAAAGAAGCCATGAACGCTTTATCGCTTCGCTTCACACAGGATTTTAAACCGCAACTGCTAAACAAGTTCAACTACACAAGGAAAACAACTATGAAAAGCTTGAGCAAGAACTTCACCCTGATCGCAGCGTTGACTTTAGCATTCGCCTCCATGAGCGCCAGCCTGGCGCGCGCCGAAGACGCGACACCCGCGCCCGAAGCGAAACCAGACAACGAAGTCAGTTTCAACGCTGCCGTTGTCAGCGACTACCGCTACCGCGGCGTATCGCAGAGCCGCCTGAAACCTGCACTGCAGGGCGGCGCGGACTACACGCACAATCCAACCGGCTTCTACGCCGGCACCTGGTTGTCCACCATCAAATGGACCAAGGATGCGGGCGGCGATGGCAATGTCGAATGGGACCTGTACGCCGGCAAGCGCGGCGAGATCGTCAAGGACGTCAGCTACGACGTCGGCGGCCTGTACTACTACTATCCGTCCAACGGCCTGCACCCGAACGCCAACACCTTCGAATTGTACGGCCAGATCGGCTACGGCCCCGTCACGCTGAAATACTCGCAGTCGACCACCAACCTGTTCGGCTTTGCAGACAGCAAGAACAGCGGCTACCTCGACGCCTCCGGCAACTTCGAACTGGCCGACGGCTATGTGCTGAACGCGCACGCCGGCCACCAGAACGTAAAACACAACGGCGCCTCCAGCTATACCGACTACAAGCTGGGCGTGACCAAAGATTTCGGCGTAGTGACGGTGGCATTGGCGGCGGTCTATGCCGACACGAAAGCCTACGTCGGACCGGACGGGAAGAACCTGGCTAAAACCGGGGCTGTCCTGACCATTTCCAAAACCTTCTAAGCGAGGCCCGTATGAAACTGATTACCGCCATTATCAAGCCGTTCAAGCTCGATGAGGTCCGCGAGGCCCTCTCGGCGATCAACGTGCAAGGCATCACCGTGACCGAGGTCAAGGGCTTCGGTCGCCAGAAAGGCCACACCGAGCTGTACCGCGGTGCGGAATACGTGGTGGACTTCCTGCCGAAGACCAAGATTGAAGCGGCGGTGGACGACGCCGTCGTTGAACAGGCGATCGAAGCCATCGAAGGCGCCGCCCGTACCGGCAAGATCGGCGACGGCAAGATCTTCGTGTACAACCTGGAACAAGTCATACGTATTCGTACCGGCGAAACCGGCAACGAAGCTCTTTAAGGGGAAGATTGATGAAAAAAACTATAACAACGTTGCTGGCTGGGGTTGCCGTCCTGTTCGCGCTGTCCGCGCCGGTGCACGCCGAGGACGCCAAGCCGGCGGCTTCGGCGCCGGCCGCTTCCGCGCCGGCCGCCGCCGCG
>NZ_WWCX01000137.1:0-10928 GCF_009857655.1 Duganella vulcania | reverse complement strand
GGCCGACTGCCTGGCCGGCGCGCTGGCGCCGCAGCAGGCCTTGCGGCGCGAGGTGGCGCCCGGCCTCGATTTCATCAGCGCCGGCAGCGTGCAGGCCGGCCTGGCTGAGCGGGCCGAACTGTTGCAGCGCTTCCAGCCCTCGCAGCTGCTTGAATCGCTGGGGGCGCACTACGATGTGGTGCTGCTGGCGGCGCCGCCGTTGCTGGCCCAGGCCGATGCGCTGGCGGCCGCGGCGCTGGCCGGCGCGGTGTTCCTGGTGGCGCGCGCCGGCGTGACCACCGAAGCCGAACTGTGCGACGCCATCCGGCGCCTGAACCTGGCCGGCGTCGCGCCGCACGGCGTACTGTACAACGATGCCTGACGGCAGCTAATTCCTATTGACATTTTGTCTTGCCAGAATTTTTTTCTAAAAGCATTGAACTATAGAATTTGATTCAGATCAAACCTCGCTCATCCACTTAATGTAGCGAGGAACGTCTGATGAAGAAATCTGTCATTTACCTGTCTCAAGGAAACGCCGTGGCCGGCGGCGTGTGTGCGGTACTGCTGGCTGCCTGTGGCGGCGGCGAAGGCGGCGCACCCACGCCGACCCCGCCGCCCCGGCTGGCCGCCGAGGCCAGTTACAACGGTCTGCTGGCCGGGACCGATCTGTACGTCTCCCCCACGGGCTCGGACAGCAATGCCGGTACGCAAACGGCGCCGTTCCTGACCATCGCCAGGGCGGCGCAGGCGGCCACGGCTGGTACGACCGTCCACTTGGCGCCGGGCCGCTATGCCGGCGGCTTCCGCACCGCCGCCAGCGGCACGGCGGCGGCGCGGATACGCTATGTATCGGACGCGCGCTGGGGCGCGAAGATCGTGCCGCCGGCCAGTTCCACCAGCGCGGTGGCGTGGGATAATCGCGGCAGTTATGTCGACATCGACGGTGTCGAGGTGGATGGCAGCGCGGCGCAGTCCGGCACGCGCTGGAGCACCGGCATCTATACCGCCGGGGCCTTCGGCACGGTGCGCAACAGTCATGTGCACCATATCGGTCAGGGTGGTTGCCTGTCCGGCGGCGGCATCGGTTCGGACAGTTATTACGGCGGCGCCAGCAACGATGTGCTCGCCAACGTGGTACACGACATCGGCGCGGCCGGCTGCAAGAGCATGTACGGCGTCTACATCAACACGGCCGACAGCGAGGTCAAGAACAACCTGGTCTACGGCGTGTCGAACGCGGCGGTGAACCTGTGGCATGACGCGACGCGGGTAGCCGTGAGCAACAACACCGTCTTTGCCGCGTATGTGGGCGTGGTGGTGGGCAGCGGCGATTATTATCACGCCACGGCGGCGGGCGACTACAATCGCGTGAGCAACAACATCGTGTATGACACCACGTATGGCGTGATGGAGCTGGGCACCATCGGCACGCACAACACTTATGCGAACAACCTGATGTATCTGCAGACGTCCTACGCCTATTTGCTCAGCAGGAGTTTCGCGGTGGCGACGATTGCCGCGCCGCCGCAGTTCGTCAACTATGTGCGCGCCGGTGGCGGTGACTACCATCTGACGGCAACGTCGCCCGCGATCGACAGGGCGCTGGCGGCCGATGCGCCGGCTACCGACCTGGATGGCAAGGCCCGTCCGTATGGCGCCGCTTCCGATGTCGGCGCGTACGAGTACGTTGCCGGCACGCCGACGCCGACGCCAAGCCCGACACCAAGCCCGACACCAAGCCCGACACCAAGCCCGACACCGACGCCGGCACCGACGCCGACCACGGCCAACCAGCTGTACGTGGCCACCACCGGTTCAGACGGCAACCCCGGCACCCAGGCCGCGCCATTGCGGACCATCGCCCGCGCGGCGGCGCTGGCTGGTCCCGACACGACCGTGCACGTGGCGGCGGGCACCTACGCCGGCGGCTTCAAGACCACCGCCAGCGGTACCGCGAGCGGCCGCATCTACTACCTGTCGGACACGCGCTGGGGTGCACGCATCGTGCCGCCAGCCAGCTCCAGCAACGACACGGCCTGGGACAACCGTGGCAGCTATGTCGACATCGTCGGCTTCGAGATCGACGGCAGCGCCACGCAGGCCGGCACCCCGTGGACGCACGGCATCTACAACGGCGGTTCCTACGATGCGATCCGCGGCAACCATGTGCACCATATCGCGCTCAGCGGCTGCACCAGCGTCGGCGGTTCGGCCATCGGAGTCGACTCCTACTACCATGGCGTGATGGGCGACGTCGTCGGCAATGTGGTGCAC
Source organism: Duganella vulcania (assembly GCF_009857655.1). Lineage (NCBI taxonomy): Bacteria > Pseudomonadati > Pseudomonadota > Betaproteobacteria > Burkholderiales > Oxalobacteraceae > Duganella > Duganella vulcania. The sequence continues at coordinate 8,672 of NZ_WWCX01000137.1, read as the reverse complement.
GATATCGGGCCGGCCGGCTGCAGCTGGGTGCAGGGCATTTACCTGAGCACCTCCGGCAGCGTGGTCAACAACGTGGTCTACCGCGTGGCCGAGGCGGCCATCCATTTGTGGCATGACGCCAGCCACGTGGTCATCGCCAACAACACGGTGTCGGCGTCGGACACCGGCATCATCGTCGGCGGCGGCGACTTCTACTTCACCAGCGGGCCGGACGACTACACGCACGTGGTCAACAACATCGTCTACGACAACCGCTACGGCATCTCCGAGCAGGGCTCGACAGGGACCCACAATACCTACAGCAACAACCTGTCGTTCCAGAACAGCAGCTACAACTGGAGCCTGCTCAACGGCCTGAGCGCCGCCGCCACGGTGACGGCCGACCCGCAGTTCGTCGGCTACAGCCGCAGCGGCACGCCGGACTTCCACCTGCGCAGCACTTCGCCGGCCAAGGGCGCCGGCACCACCAGCTATGCGCCGTCCGTCGACATCGAGGGCACGCCGCGTTCGCCGGTCAGCATCGGCGCCTACCAGTAGGCTCAGGCGTCCGGCTGCGGGGCCGGCGTGGCGGCCGGCTCGCCGGCGCGGTCGGCCAGCCAGTGCCGGATGCGCCGCCGCAGCCGCGCCGTCTGCGCCTCGAACGGCAGGTGGAACAGGTAGGCCAGCGCCACCACCACGGCCAGCATGGCGGCATATACCGCCAGGCTGGCCGGCTGCTGCGGCGACAGCGGCGCGCCGCCGCGGTAGGTCCACAGCATGTGCTGCAGCGGGATGTGCAGCACATACAGCGTGAACGAGAAGCTGGCCAGGAAGGCGCCGGCCTCGGCCAGCCAGCGGCGCGGCGGCGCGGCGCGCTCAAGGCTGCACAGGCACAGCAGGGCCAACACGCCGAACAACAGGTGTTGCGGCCACGTGGCCAGGTTCAGGTCGCCGGCCGGGGCGCGCAGGCGCAGCCAGACCGCCACGCCCAGCGTGCCGGCCACGCAGGCCCGGCGCCACCACGGCCCGGCGTCCCAGCACACACGGGAGGCGCCCGCGCCCAGCAGCCACAGCGTGAAATACAGCAGCATCGCCGGCGGCAGGCGGCTGGCGATCGCCAGGCCGAGGCCGGCGCCCTCCTTGGCGCGGCTGGCGGTGTCGTCGGCCTGCGAGAAGTTCTCGAAGATGGCGCGGCGCATGGCCTCCGGCACACCCGGCCCGGTGTCGCGCACCTCGCAGCGCAGGCCGCCGCCGGGGCCGGGCGCCACCCGCAGCAGCACCGAGCCGGCCGCCGTGGCGGCGATCGCGTTGAGCAGCAGGATGTCGAGGATGCGCAGCAGCTTGGCGCGGTCGCACGGCCACACGGCGGGCAGGCCGGCCTCCATCTGCGCGTTCAGCGCCAGGCCCTTGAGCGCGGCCGCCTCCCGATGGCGCGACAACGCCAGCTGCGGCAGGTCGGCCATCACCATGGGCTCGACCACCAGCGGCTCGCGCCCCGACTCCAGCGCGCTCAGCTCCAGCACCGCTTCCACCAGGCCCAGCAGCCGCAGGCCGCTGTGGTGGATGGCGTCGGCGAAGCCGCCGGCGCGGCTGGCGCCCATTTCGATCTGCAGCAGCTCGGAGTAGCCCAGGATGCCGTTGAGCGGCGTGCGCAATTCGTGCGACATATTGGCCAGGAAGCGCGACTTGGCGAGGTTGGCGGCCACCGCGCGCGCCCTGCTCCTGATGAGCTGGCCGAACAGGATGTGCAGGCCCAGCGTGCACAACAGGATCACCGTGGTGGCGCCCGCCGCCAGCGCCAGCGTGCGCTGGCGGCTGGCGTCGTAGCGCGCCATGCACTCCCGCAGGTCGATGCCGACCAGCACATACAACGGGAAGCGCTCCAGCCGCTGGAAGGCGTAGATGCGGTCGCGGCCATCGACCGCGCCGGCCGCCGTGGTGGTGCCCTGGCGCTGGGCGCGCAGGACGGCAAACAAGGGGCTGGCGGAAATGTCCTGGCCCAGGCTGCTGTCCTTGCCGACCCGGCGCACCCGCATGACGCCGTCCGCGCCGACCAGCGCGATCAAGCCCTGGCGGCCGACGTCGATGTCCTGGTACAGGCGGGTGAAATACTGCGGGTCCATGGACGCCACCACCACGCCGCGGAAGCGGCCGTCGGGATAGTTGACGCGCCGCGTCAGCTGCAGCGACCACTTGTTCGACACCCTGCCCAGGATGGGCTTGCTGATGTAGAGCAGGCCTTCGTCGCTGTTCATGTGGACCCGGATATGCTCGCGGTCGGCCACGCTGGTGGACTTGAACGGCATACTCGACAGCGTCACGTTCCCGTGCTCGTCGACAATGCTGAACTGGTTGAAGATGTCGACCGGCCCCAGGCCGTCCTGCAGCTCGCGCTTGATGTCCAGGCGCGCGCCCTCCACCTCGTAGCGGTGGCGCAGGAAAATCACCGCCTGGTCGGCCGCCTCCAGCGTGCGCGCCGCGTGCTCGTTGAACAGGCGGCCCAGCGCCTGGGCGTCGCGGCGCGCGTCGTCGATCTGCAGGCGCTTGGACTCATCGAGCTGGTGCAACGTCAAGGTCCAGCCGCCGGCCACCAGCAGCAGCGCGATGCTCCACAACATCCAGCGCACGTCGAATCGCCCCATGACCTTCTGCCACATCCTGCCTCCCGCGCCTGAGAATTACTCAACGGAAAATTCTGGTATGGAGCGATCCTGCCTGAAACTCAAATATTTGTCAAATTCAATTAATTTGTTGGATTAAGTGTCGTATTGCGCGGCCCGCTGCAACTGCGCGCAGCAGGCGCGCATATAACCGCGCAACTCGTCGTAGTTGACCGGCTTGCCGAAAAACACCACGCCGGGCGGCACGCCGCCGCGCTCGGCCAGGTCCTCGGCCGTCAGGCTGGAGACGATGGCGATATGCATGCCCGCCAGTTGCGGATCGGCCAGGATGGTCTTGACCACCTCGTAGCCGTCGATGCCGTCCATGATGATGTCGGCCAACATCACCTGCGGCCGCCGGCGCGCGATCTCCATCAGCGCCTGGTAGCCGTTCTCGCAGAACGTCAGGCTGACCGGCAAGTCCCACATGGCGAACTGGCGCTGGTACACGGCGCGCTGCAGCGGGCTGTCCTCGACCACCAGCACCGTGGCCTCGCCGTTCTGGCGCGCCGGCCGCGCGGCGCCATCCGCCGGCGCGGCCTTGTAGCGCAGCACCGCCGACAAGGGAATGCGGCGGTGGCCGCCCTGGGTCTTCCAGGCCTCGATCACGCCCGACTCCACCAGTTGTTGCACGGAGGATACAGAAATCCCGAGCAGTTCCGCTGCGCGCTGGGTCGTGCACACCTCGTCCGCCGGGCTATCGCTGCGTTTCATCGTCACATATTCCTCACAACAAAAATAAAAAAATCAATTTCAACATATTTTTACCGAATTCAATATAATCGGTGAAAATTCAGCGCAATACTTGCGCCGAAGGCTGTGTCCCCATTATGCCGCCGAAACGGCAACTTGGCGAACACCTTGGCAAACAATCAAATTCGCTGGATTTGCGGTCCAAGCCAGCCCGATTTCCCAGCCGGAGAGCTAACATGCAGATTCTGATCGTTGACGACAATCCCGCCAATCTTGAATTGTTCGGACACATGCTGGAAATGTTGTGCGATAGCCCACCGGTATCGATGAGCGATCCGGGCGCGGCCCTGGCCTGGTGCGCAGAAAACAACCCCGACGTGGTGCTGGTGGACTACATGATGCCGGAGATCGACGGCCTGGAATTCCTGCGCCGCTTCCGCGCCCTGCCCGGCAAGGAGCAGACGCCGCTGGTGATGGTCACCGCCGACACCCAGAGCAAGATTCGCCACGAGGCGCTGCGCCTGAGCGCCAACGACTTCCTGACCAAGCCGGTCAATTTCATCGAGCTGAACGCCCGGGTCGGCAACCTGCTGGCGCTGCGCCGGGCCCAGCAGCAACTGGCCCATCATGCGGCCAAGCTGGCCGACGAGGTGCGCAAGGCCACGGCCGACATCGCGGCGCGCGAGCGCGAGGCGATCTACCGGCTGTCGCGCGCGGCCGAGTTCCGCGACCCGGAAACCGGCAGCCACCTGCTGCGCATGGCGGCCTTTTCCGAGCTGATCGCCCGCAACCTCGGCCTGCCGGAGGAAGAGTGCGAGCGCATCCTCGCGGCCGCGCCGATGCACGACATCGGCAAGCTGGGCATTCCGGACGCCATCCTGCTCAAGCCGGGTCCGCTCGACAGCGCCGAACTGGAGATCATGCGCCGCCACGCGCAAATCGGCGCCGACATCCTGGCCGACAGCGCCTCGCCGCTGTTGCAGGCCGGCGCGCTGATCGCCGCCAGCCACCACGAGCGCTTCGACGGCAGCGGCTACCCGCGCGGCCTGGCCGGCGCAGCCATTCCGCTGTATGGCCGCATCGTGGCCGCCGCCGACGTGTTCGACGCGCTGACCTCGGCCCGCCCCTACAAGCCGGCCTGGACCTTTGCGCAGGCGCGCAGCGCGATGGACGCCGGCTGCGGCAGCCACTTCGATCCCGCCTGCGTGGCCGCGCTGTTCCGCGACGAGGCGGCGCTGACCGCCATCCGCCAGCGCTACGACGATCATCCCCCATCCCCACAACCACTCAAGGAGGCCGCATGAACGCCTACGAAACCCCATTGACCTCGGCCGCAGCGCGCTGCCCGCACCCGCTGCTCGACAACATCCTCGACCATCTCAGCCTGAAGAACGACGCCGCGCTGGCCAAGGCCCTGAACATCGCGCCGCCGCGCATCAGCAAGATACGGCGCGGGCGCATGGAAGTGAGCGCGGCCCTGCTGCTGCGCCTGCACGAAGTGGCCAACATCCCCGTGGCCGAGCTGCGCCGCATGGTGCAGGACGCCCAGCAGATGGAGCTCAAGCCGTCAAATTGATCGGAACGGGTCCGGCAACCGCCACCCGCGCGATCGCCGCGGGCAGCCACAGCGACGGCGTCACGCCGCACGGCAAGGCGGGACCGGCTGCGCCCGGCGGCATGCGCCCCGGCGTCAACGAGGCGAGCGGGTGATGCGGCACCGCCTGGTCGGGCTGCTGCAAACCACCGGCTGGAGCGCGCCGATGGTGGCCGAGGCCTGCGGCTATCAGACGCATGCGCGCTTCTCGTCGCGCTTCAGGGAGCGCTACGGTTGTCCGCCCTCGACCGTGCGCTGAGGCGGCGCGCGGTCACTGGCCTTCGGGCGGCTCCCACAGCTCGACCTTGTTGCCGTCCAGGTCGAGCACCCAGCCGAACTTGCCGTACTCCGAATCGTCGACCTTGTCCTCGACGCGGCAGCCCTCTTCGCGCAGCGCGGCCAGCAGGCCGTGCAGGTCGGCCACCCGGTAATTGATCATGAAGCTGGCCGTGCCCGGCGCAAAGTAATCCGTGTCGGCCTTGAAGACGTTCCACGCGGTGGTGCCCTTGCCGCCCGGATTGTCCGGGCCGGACCAGTCGAACGCGGCGCCGCCCCACGGCCCGATATCCACGCCGAGGTGGACCCGGTACCACTCGGACAGGGCCTTCGGGTCCGGTGACTTGAAGAACACACCGCCTATGCCGGTGACACGTTTCATGTAGGGCTCCTAAGGATGGGCAAACAGCGCGTCATGCGCGGTCATTGCCTCATCGATAATACCTTCATGCCGGCACCCGATCAAGATTATTGAACCGAGCCTTCGAGGCGGCTGCGCATCGCCGAGGTCAGCAACACACGGCGCGTGGTGTCGACCATCATCACCTCGTTCAGGCCGAGGCGGCGCGACATCGCCTCCCAGCCGGCCGGCCCGGTGATGAACAGCGGCTTGGAGTTGCCGTCCGAGCGCAGGCCCACATCGCTGCCGCCCGAGGTGATGATGGTGACCGACGCCACCAGGTCGATCGGATAGCCGGTGCGTGGATCGATGATGTGCGGACGGCGCTTGCCATCCTTCATGAAGTAGCGCTCATAGTCGCCGCTGGTGCCGATGGCCTCGTTATCGTGCAGCGTCACCATGGCCAGCGTGCCGCTGCCGCGCGGATCGCGGATGCCGACCTGCCACGGACGCGCGCCCGGCTGGCCGAGCGCCAGCACATTGCCGCCGATGTTGACCAGCGCCGCCTCGACGTGCTCGGCGCGCAGGATGGCGGCGGCGCGGTCCAGTGCGTAGCCCTTGGCGTAGCCGCCCAGGTCGATCATCACCGCCGGATTGACGCTGGAAATCGTCGTGCCGTCATAGCGCAGGTCCGACAGGCTCGGACGCGCATCGACCCAGCGCCGCACCTCTTCGGCGGTCGGCGTGTGGGCGCAGATATCGCTGCTCTGGAATCCCCACAGCCGTATCAGATGGCCGATGGCCGGGTTGAACAACTGGTCCGAACTGGCCGACAGTGCGGTCGCCGATTTGAGCAGGCTGACCATTTCCTCGTCGCCCTGGAACGGCTCGCCGCGCTCGATGCTCGCGTTCAGGCCGGTGAGCATGCTCGGTTCCCACGCGTGCAGCTTGCGGTGCAGCCGGTCGAACTCCGACAGCACCTTGGCCGCCGCCGCGTGGGCGTGCTGGCGCGTGCCGCCGTAGACCGTCACCTCCACCGTGGTGCCGAACACGTGGCCCTGAGTGACATAGCGCTGCTCCTGCCGCGCACAGCCCGCCGCCAGCCACAACGCCGCCGCCAGCACGGCGGCGCGCCTGACAAAATTCCACAACATGCTTTTCTCCGATGACGGGGCGCCGTGCAAGGCGCCCCACCGGTTAGTTACTCTTTGCGATCATATAGTCGACCACGGCCTTGACCTCGTCGTCCTTCAGGGCCGGATTGCCACCGCGCGGCGGCATCATCTTGAAGCCGTTGAGGGCGTTGGTGTACAGCGCGGGCTTGCCCTTGGCGACACGCGGTCCCCAGGCCGCCTTGTCGCCGAACTTGGGCGCGCCGAGCACGCCCGCGCCGTGGCAAGCCATGCAGGTCGCCTTGTAGATCTTCTCGCCCTTGGCGCTGTCGGCCGCGGCCGGAGCCGCGGCGGAGGCGGCGGTAACGACGCCGCCGATCAGCAGCGCGGCGAAGAGTTGGATTGCTTTCATTTTTAAACCTCTTTGTTGCGGGTGGTTGAACCAGCGCGGCGTGCCGCGCTGACGTAAATCCCGGCCGACGCCGGCCGGATCGGGAGCGCCGTCAATGCGCCATGTCTGCGTGCGCGGCGGCCGTGCGGGCCGCACTCAGCATCGAAGCGCGGATATCGGCAAAGCGCAACACCTGGCCGCCGTCGCGCTTGGCGAACGAGGCGGCGTCGGTCTGCCGGGCGAACGGCACGATGGTCGGGCCCATCGAACCACGGGCGCGGCTGCCGACCACATACACCGCGTCGCGCGCGGCGATCCAGTTGCCTTGCGGGTGCTGCCAGTCGGCCGCGCCCATGTCCTGCACGTACTGCGCGTTGGCGCTGCGATGCTGCTCGGGCGCCAGCATCGCGCCCAGCAGTTCCATCACATCGCAAAAATAGTCGGTCTTGCCATCGGCGTAGCGGATCTGCCCCTTGGCGCCGGCATAGTCCTGCAACAACATGCCATCCAGCGCGCAAGCGGTGTCCGCGCTGGGCTCCTGGGCTTGCGGCAAGGGGGCGATCTGGCCGCAACCGGCCAGCGTGGCGGCGACCAGCCAGTAACGCCAGCGCGGGCGATAGGTAAGTTTCATCGGAATCTCCTGTGAGCAAAATAAAACGGCACGACGATCCAGCCCAGCATCACCGCCAGCAGCACCGCCGGCTGGGTCCAGGCCGGCGGCATGACGGTGGCCAGGCCGTACATGCCCTGCGCCTGGTCGGAGCTGAAGACGTTCAGCAGCCGGAACACATCGGCCGGGTTGAGCATCAGCAGCGCGGCAAAGGCGCCGCTGCTCAGGCCGCCCTGGCTCAAGACCAGGGCGCCCATCAGCAGCAAGTCGAACACCAATACAAAGAAGAACCACAAGGCCAGCGCGGCGCCGCTGGCGCGCACGCGGTCGCGGGCGATCACGGACACCAGCACGGCGATGCTGAGGAAGGCCATGCCCATCAGCACAGCGCTGGCGACGAACAGCGCGTAGCGCTCGCCCTCGCCCACTGTCAGCTCGGACGACAGCGGCAGCAGGCCGACGCCAAAGCCCAGCGCGGTGGCGGTGGTCAGCGCCGCCGCCAGGCCGAGGTATTTGCCGCATAGGACTTCGAGCCGGCTGATCGGCATCGACAGCAGCAGCTCCAGCGCCCCGCGCTCGCGCTCGCCGACGATGGCGTCGTAGCCCAGCAGCAGCGCGATCAGCGGCACCAGGTAGATGACCAGGCTGGCCAGGCTGGCGATGGTGGCGTCGACGCCGTGGAAGCCGACTTGTCCCTGCTGCACCGCGCCGAAATACGCGATCGCCAGCGCGAACACGGCGAACACCACCGCCACCGCCAGCACCCAGCGGTTGCGCAGGCGGTCGCGCCATTCCTTGGCGGCGATGATCCACACCTGGCGCCATTCAATGCGAGCTGGCATACGCACCTCCATAACCAAGGAAGACCTGTTCCAGCGTGGGTTCGTGCAGCGCGATGTCGCGCGCGTGCGGCAGCAGCGCGGCCAGCACCGCCAGCTTGTCGGCGGCGGCGCAGCGCACGTCGAAGCGCGTGCCCTCGCGTTCCAGCGTCGGCGCGCCGGACGCGTCGCCCGGCAG
>NZ_WWCX01000136.1:0-10991 GCF_009857655.1 Duganella vulcania | reverse complement strand
CGCATGGACACGCTGTACCTGTCGAACGACCTGGCCGGCAGCACCGGCCCCAGCATCGCCGGCACGATGGCGGCCAGCACCGCGCCGGCCTCGCCGTCGAGGACGAACGCCGTCGGCGCTGCGGGGGGATGGGTCAGGCGATAGGCGGCGCCGCCGGCTGCGAGCAATAGCGCGCCGGCCGCGCCGATCTTGAGGAAAGATCTGCGGGTGGTCATGTCTCCGTCCGTCTCGTTTTTATGATCCAGCTAGTGTACGTGAACGGGTAACGAACCTTGTCCGCAAAAAATAGAGGGCCGCGTCTAGTCTGCCCGCGCCGGCTTGCCGGCCAGGTAGGCGTCGGTGGCCTTGACCAGCATGGCCTTCTCGGCCAGCTTGAAGCGCGCCACTTCCATGCCGCGCGCCAGGTTGGGCAGCAGATCGGCCGGCACCCTGCCCTTGATCCAGGCTTCCAGCTGCTCGGGCGGCAGCGCGCGCCAGAACGTCTCCGGCGTGTACTGCGCCAGTATCATCGGGCCGAACGGCTGGTGCGGCGCGATCAGGCGCTCGGCGTTCTGCGTGAAGACCGACCAGGACAGCTGCGGATGCTCGCCGCCCAGCACGCCCACCAGGCCGATGCGCGTCATGTCGGCCTGCTTGGGGATCTCGTCCGACAGCGCGATCGCGGCGGCCTTCTGGGCCAGCGCCGGATCGCGCACCTGCATCAGCGCCGTGTAGTAACGGCGCAACTCCGTCTCGTTCCTGGCCGACCTGGCGATCGCGTGCAGCTGCTCGAACTCGGCCGCCGTGGCGTGCTCGGCCACCACGGCCAGCACCATCATCTGGTCGTCGGCGGAGATGGCGGCGCGGTCGGCGACAAAGGCGGCGAAGCGCTTGCGCGCCTCGGCCAGCACATCCGGATCGCCCCAACCACCCAGGTCGGCCAGCAGCGAGCGGCGCAGCTTCTGCATGCCCGGCGTCTCGTCCGCGCGCGCATCCCAGCCCAGCTTGACCGACAGCGGCTTGACGATGGAGCGCGCATACGCGGCGAAGGCGGCGTGGCCGGCGGTGCCGCGCTCGGCTGTCTCGATGGTGTCGAGCGCGCCGGTGATCTGCTCCCAGGCGCGCTGGTTGGCGGTGTCACCCATGGCCGAGGCCAGCGCCAGATAGCTGGCCAGCGGTTGCGCGCCGGCGCCCACCAGCGCCCACTGGTCGTCCAGCAGCGCGATGCGGTCTGCTTCCGGAAGGCTGGCGAAGGAGTGGGTGTTCTGGGCCAGCGAGGAGTTGTCGTAGGCGACGCGGAAGTAGCCGACCGCGCCGGCGTTGACGCTTAGCGCCTCGTCGCAGCGGCCGGCGGAAACGCTCTGCTGGTCGCCGTCGAACAGCACCGGCTTGGGCGCGCCGGTTCCGCTGCGCACCTGCAGCGGCACCGGCCAGCGGCCCTTGCCGCTGCCCAGCCCTTGCAACAGGAAGCGCTGCTGCGTCAGGGCGATCGTGCGGTTGCCGGAGATGTCGCAGCTGGCCGTCACCGACACCAGCGGGAAGCCCGGCTGCGAGGTCCATGCGCGGGCGATCTCGCTGACCTGGCCGGCGCCGGCGCCGGCGCCGTCCAGCGCCCGCCACAGGTCGCCGCTGAGGGTGTTCGAATACGCGTGCGTCTTCATGTAGCTGCGGATGCCGCTGCGGAAGTTGTCGGCGCCCATGTGCGCCTCCAGCATGCGCAGCACGGCCTGGCCCTTGCTGTAGGTGATGGCCGGGTCGAAGGCACTGCTGGCCTGCAGCTCGTTGGTCACATGCTGCAGGATGGGGTGCGAGGTGGCGCGGGAGTCGGCGCTCATCGCGCTCTCCTTGCTCGCGTCCTGGTGCTCCCACCAGCGCCAGCTGGGGTTGCGCAGGTCGGTCTGGCGAGCCGCCATCCACGAGGCGAAGCTTTCGTTGAGCCACAGCTCATCCCACCAGCCCATCGTGACCAGGTCGCCGAACCACTGGTGCGCCATCTCGTGCGCCTGGATGCTGTAGACGCCCTGGCGGTTGCCCATGGTGCTGGACGGGGTGATCAGCAGGGCCTGGTCGTTGTAGGTGATCGCGCCCCAGTTTTCCATGGCGCCGCTGAAGCCGCCGGGCACAGCGATCGAATCGAGCTTGGGCAGCGGATAGCGCACGCCGAAATAATCGTTGTAGTCGGCCAGGATCTGCCGGGCGTTGGCCAGCGCCTGCTGGCCGCCCTGCTCCTGGCCCTTGACCGCGACCACGCGGAACTGCGTGCCATCGCTCTCGGCCGCGATGTGCGCCAGGTCGCCGCCGGAGAATTCGACCAGGTAGGTTGGCATCTTGGGCGTCGGCGCGAAGCGGGTGGTGGCCAGTTCGCCTTTGACGCTGCGCTCGCTCTCGGGCATGTTGGAGTACACCGCCCACTTGGCCGGCACCGTCACGCTGAGCTTGAACACGGCGCGGAAGGCCGGCTCGTCCCAGCAGGGGAACATGCGGCGCGCGTCGGTGGCTTCGAACTGGGTGGTCAGCATCGCGTCCTTGGCGCCGGCCGGCGTCACGTACTCCTGCAGGAACAGGCCGCGCGGTTCCTTCTCGATCTTGCCGGTGTAGGCAAAGCTCAGCGTGTGGCGGCCGGGCGCGGCCGGACGGGCCAGCTTGATGGTGGTCAGCTGCGACTTGTCGTCCGACACCACCGAACGCACCGGCTTGCCGTCCAACAGGACTTTGCTCAGCTTCTGGTTCAGCGAGTTGAACTGGATGACGGCGCTGGCGGCCTTGAAGTCCAGCACGATGCGCTCGGTGCCGGCCACGGTGTGGCTGGCGGCGTCGGGCGTGAGCGCGATGGTGTACTCCAGCGGCACCACGTTCTTGGGCAGGCGCCCCGGCGCGCTGGCGAAATCGAACACCGGCGACGCCGCTTGCGCCAACGCGGATGCCGCAGGAAAAGCCAAGGCCAACGCCAACCCCATCACGCCGCGTGCACGCATATCCGACTCCTGTATTTTCGTGTTCAAATTACAATTGCGAAACTATAACACTGCTGGCGGCCGGAAAACCATGCAACGATCCAACACCCCCGTCATTCGAACCCAGGGCCGCCGTCCTCGCCGCGCCCGCTGGGATGGTGTGCGCGGCCCGGAACAGCAGCGCGCGGCCATCCTCGGCCACGGCAATGAGCGGCTGGGCATGCCGGCCGTGAGCGGCATCCATCTGATCAACCAATACGAGTCGCCCGCCACCCGTGCATGTCGGCGTGTACCGCTGCCGGATGCTGGTCGAGCGCGACGATCCGAAGCTGGCGGCGGCGGGCCTGCCCTCCTCCACGCTGCTTGACAGCGAATTCTCGTTCCAGCGCGACGACTCGGGCTAGGCGTGGCGGCCGGCGCCCGGCTTTGCGGAGGACTTCCGCAAGGCGGTCCAGGCCGCGCGCACCGACTGAGCCGTGCGACAGCCGGTTGGCGAAAATTATAAAATAAATAATCTTTATTTCGCCACATGCTCACATGACCTCGGACACCACCACCACCACCGGCCTCGACACCCTGCTCTCGATCGGCATCATCACCGCCGGCCAGCGCCGGCGCGCACTGGCCGATCCCGGCGCGTCCGAAGTGGCGGCGATGGAAAGCATGTCCGGCCAGCTGGTGTGGATGATCCAGCGCGACATCGTCACGCCGGACGACATGGCACACGCCTGCACCCGCATCGAGACCAGCTACAGCGAGGAGGAAGGCGCGCGCCACCTCGAGATCATCAGCGAGACGCTGGCCAAGTACCTCAGCGTGCGCGAACAGATCAACCGCGACAAGCTCGGCGCGCTGGTGTCGGCCGCGCTGATCACGCAGTCCGAGCTGGACCGGATACTGCCGCAGCTGCCGCAAGAGCTGCTGCTGGAGTCGCCCGGCGAGGCGCTGGTCTGGCTGACGCACAACGGCCACATCAGCGGCCGGCGCCTGAAGACATTCCGGCGCGACGGCGCAGGCGGCGACGTGCGCCGCACGGCCATCCTGCAAGAGGTCGAACGCCTCGACCGCGAATACCACGACGCCAAGACCGCCTACCTGCGCGCCTTGCTGCCCGGACCGGTCTGGATGTGGATCGCCGTGCCGATGCTGGCGTTCAGCGTCTACATCTGGCACACGGTGACGCCGTCGGCGGCGCCGGCCTGCACCGACCCGGACATCAGCCGCACGCTCGACGGCCTGATGCTGCGCGCCAGCATCGACCAGCGCATCAGCTCGATGCGCCCTAGCGCCGACGCGACGCTGCCGCGCGTGAGCGGCATCAAGGAAGTAGGCTACGCCAGCGAGCCGCGCATCCGCGGCTGCAAGGCCACGCTGACCATCGACAAGACGGAGACGCCGTACGCCTTCACCATCGAACCCAGCGCGCCGGGCAAGCAGGACTTCGCGGTGGTCGGCGCCTCGCCGGCCATTGTCGAGGCGCGCTTCGGCCACCTGACCACGGACGGCAAGTTCATCAACACAGCCGAGCCGATCGGACGGGCCGCGGCCGAGCGCGCCTTCCGCGCCGGCGTCGAGCAGCTGATGTCCTCGGCCTTGCCGGCCGGGCGGCGGCTGACGCCGGAGCCGCCCATGTCCGGTATTCCCAAGCTGGCCACCAGCTCGCCCGAGCGCAGCCGCGAGATCGCCGAAGTGGAGCCGCTGGCGCCGTGCCGCGAAATCGCGGCCGGCACCGCGTACAGCTGCCGCCTGCTGGTCGAACGCAACGACCCGCTGCTGGCGGCGATCGGCCGCGACGGCTCGACCACGCTGGAAGGCGACTTCGTGTTCGAGCGCGACGGCGCCACCGGACCGTGGCACATGGCCAAAGGCTTCGACGAAGCCTTCGTCAACGCAGTGGCGGCCTCGCGGATCCAGTCCCTGACGCGGTAGGCTGGCTCGCGGCGCAGATCCTGTCGCCCGCCGCCACCAGTTTCATCGCACGCTCGCCGAGCCCCACGGTCAGGCTCAGCAAGCCGGCGGACCGGTCGGCGCCGCAGAGAACCACGCCTTTGACATGCAACGGAATAGTTTGGCCCTCATGCAATAACAAAGCGGATGAATTGGCCATTATCCGTCCATCGAGGATTTTCCCATCCAGGACTCCAATTTTCGCACTAAGGATTTTGCTGACCTTCGTAACTTCAAACGTAAATCCCATGTCAGACCTCCATGTCTGCGCACCGCGCTCCTGAAGCGCCTCAGTCTGGCGCTGGTTTCATTTTTTTCGAGCGCCGGCAATTTCCACCTCTTAGCATGCTGATGAAGCACGCTGGCGGCCATGTACTCCATTGCGACATCGGCTAGCAAATTGCCACCGATGTCCACAGCATCATTGTAGATCCCCAGATGGAATTGCAAAGCGTGAGCCGCTTCCTCCAACAAGGTCGAGCGACTGGGATTCTGTCGCAGGAAAATAGTCTCGGTCGAAAGGCAGCAGGCGGCGGCCCGGCACCAGTTCAGGAATCGGTGCGCTTCCCTGTCTTGATAGATATTCGGGAGGCGAACGGAATCCGGCTCCTTGCGCCGGTGGAGGGACCCGCGAAGGTCCCGGCGCATGGACCGAACCAAGCGTTTGATCATGGCTCGCGGCGCCGGCCGGCCATTAGAAATCCGAATTTTGAGCAGCATTGGAGCTCCTGACATCCGCGCAGCTTAAAGCGAACGATGAAGCTTCAAAACGACTAAAAACAAGGTTGGCGCCGTAAACGGTCCGGAGCCGAACGGCCATTAGATCTCAGTCCTTGCGCTTGCCCACCATGTGGCGGGCGATGCCGCGCAGGATGTTGACTTCCTCTTTTTCCAGCTGCGCGCGGGCGAACATGCGCTTGAGGCGCGGCATCAGCTTGCGCGGGTTGCCGGCGTCGAGGAAGCCGATCTCCACCAGCGACCGCTCCAAGTGCTCGTACATGCCCTCGATCTGCGCCAGGCTGGCCGCCTCGCCCTGGAAGCCGATCTCGTTGGCGTCGCCGGCCGGCTGGCGCACGCTCATCGAGGGCGGCGCGCCGTCCAGCGCCGCCATCCGGCATTCGTAGGCCAGCACCTGCGCCGCCTGCGACAGGTTCAGCGACGAGTACTCCGGATTGGCCGGAATGTTGATCAACACATTACATTTTTCGACGATCTCGTTCGGCAGGCCGAAGCGCTCGTTGCCGAAGATCAGGGCCGCGTGCAGCTCGGGCTGGGCCGCCAGCTGCCCGGCCACCTCGCGCGGCGTCAGCACCGGCGGCGAGTATTCGCGCAGCCGGGCCGAGACGGCGGCGGCGAAGTTGATGCCATCCAGCGCCTCGGCCATGCTGCCCACCACCCGCGCCCCGGCCAGGATGTCGCCGGCGCCGCTGGCGAAGGCCACCGCCTCCGGATCGTCCAGCGCGTTGTCGAAACGGGGGGTGACCAGCACCAGGTCGCTGAAACCCATGGTTTTCATGGCCCGCGCCACGGCCCCGATATTGCCCGCGCGGCTGGTCTCGACCAGAATAAATCGCAGCTGTTTGAAAAGATTCGTATTGATTTCGGGCAGGTTCATTTAAAATAGCGCTATTGCGCGGTATCGATACACAAATTCCCCGGGATTTTACCCTGTCGCCGCCGCTCCGCTCTTTAATTCACTCTTGTACACTAATGTGCTGCCGGGCAGGCTGAGGCCCCCGGTGGGCGTTAGCGTTCTTTTAACGGAAAAGCTTACATGCACCCAATGCTCAACACGGCGATCAAAGCCGCCCGCCGCGCCGCCGCCGTCATCAACCGCGCGTCGTTCGACCTCGACCGCGTCATCGTCACCGAGAAAAACCACAAGGACTTCGTCACCGACGTCGACCAGGCCGCCGAACAGGCCATCATCGAGGTGCTGTCCAAAGCTTATCCCGACCACGCCTTCCTGTGCGAAGAGTCGGGCCCGTCCAAGAACGCCAACGACGAGACTGAATTCACCTGGATCATCGACCCGCTCGATGGCACCACCAACTTCATGCACGGCTTCCCGCAATACTCGATCTCGATCGCGCTGTCGCAGCGCGGCGTGATCACCCAGGCCGTGATCTACGACCCGGTCCGCAACGACCTGTTCACCGCCACCAAGGGCGCCGGCGCCTACCTGAACGACAAGCGCATCCGCGTGACCAAGCTGGACCGCATCGCCAACGCCCTGCTGTCGACCGGCTACGTGGCCGGCAACGCCAAGGCGCTGGACGAATACCTGAAGATGTACGGCATCATGGCCGAACGCTGCCACGGCGTGCGCCGCCCGGGCAGCGCCGCGCTGGACCTGGCCTACGTGGCCGCCGGCCGCCTGGACGGCTTCTATGAAAAAGGCCTGAAGCCTTGGGACATCGCGGCCGGCGCGCTGATGGTGACCGAGTCCGGCGGCATCGTCGGCGAATTCAACGGCGAGTCCGATTACCTGTACAAGGGCGACATCATCGCCGCCAGCCCGAAGATCTTCGGCCAGATGGTCGGCCTGCTGGCCCAGTTCGGCGAGCAGCCAAAAGCATGATCAATTAGCAAAAGTAGAATGTTTGTTACAAAAAAAGGGAGCGTATGCTCCCTTTTCTATTTCAATTAGGAAATAAATTGTGCCGGTAGCTGTTATACTCAGGCCTGCGGCACTCTGACCAGTCCTTTAGCCGCAGTGTCATCCACTCTGATTGCCTGCGACTGGCGCCTAGAAAGCGACAGGCCGATCTTAACAAAAAGTCATCATGTCATTCTCTACCCTCGGTTTGTCCGACGCTATCGTCCGCGCTGTTACCGAAGCCGGCTACACCACGCCCACCCCGATCCAGCAGCAGGCCATCCCTGCCGTACTGAACGGCGGCGACCTGCTGGCAGGCGCACAAACCGGTACCGGCAAAACCGCCGGTTTCACGTTGCCCATCCTGCACCGCCTGTCGACCGACGCCAAGGGCGCGGCGATCACCAGCAACACCACGGCCCGCCCGATCCGCGCCCTGATCCTGACCCCGACCCGCGAACTCGCGGCCCAGGTCGAGGAAAGCGTGCGCATCTACGGCAAGTACACCAAGCTCAACTCCACCGTGATCTTCGGCGGCGTTGGCATCAACCCGCAGATCAAGCAGCTCAAGCACGGCGTCGACATCCTGGTCGCCACCCCGGGCCGCCTGCTGGACCACATGGAACAGCGCACTGTCAACCTGTCGCACGTGGAAATCCTGATCCTGGACGAAGCCGACCGCATGCTGGACATGGGCTTCATCCGCGACATCAAGAAAGTGCTGGCGGCCTTGCCGCCGAAGCGCCAGAACCTGCTGTTCTCGGCCACCTTCTCCGACGAGATCAAGGCGCTGGCCGACGGCCTGCTGAACAAGCCCGCCATGATCGAAGTGGCGCGCCGCAACTCGGCGGTGGAAGTGATCGCCCAGCTGATCCACCCGGTCGACCGCGACAAGAAGCACCCGATGCTGTCGCACCTGATCAAGACCAACGACTGGCACCAGGTGCTGGTGTTTACCCGCACCAAGCACGGCGCCAACAAGCTGGTCGAACAGCTGGGCGCCGACGGCATCGGCGCGATGGCGATCCACGGCAACAAGAGCCAGTCGGCGCGCACCAAGGCGCTGTCCGAGTTCAAGGACAACAAGCTGCAAGTGCTGGTGGCCACCGACATCGCCGCGCGCGGTATCGACATCGACCAGCTGCCGCACGTGGTCAACTACGACCTGCCGAACATTCCTGAAGACTATGTGCACCGCATCGGCCGCACCGGCCGCGCCGGCGCCACCGGCGAGGCCGTGTCGCTGGTCTGCGTGGACGAGCACGAGATGCTGAAGGATATCGAGAAGCTGATCAAGCAAACCC
Organism: Duganella vulcania; assembly: GCF_009857655.1. Classification (NCBI taxonomy): domain Bacteria; kingdom Pseudomonadati; phylum Pseudomonadota; class Betaproteobacteria; order Burkholderiales; family Oxalobacteraceae; genus Duganella; species Duganella vulcania. The sequence continues at coordinate 2,208 of NZ_WWCX01000136.1, read as the reverse complement.
TGCCGCGCGCAGTGATTCCGGGCTTCGAGCCGGACCTGAACGCGCGTCCGCAGCCGGTGCAGCTGCGTAGCGGCGGCCCAGGCCATCGCAACGGCGGCGGCCGCAACGGTGGCGGCCAGGCGCGCGCCAAGACCGGCGGTGGTGGTGGCGGTGGCGGCAACAAGCCACGCGCACCGGGTACCGGCGGCGGCAACGGCGGCGGTCCACGCACCGGCACCAGCGCCCCGCGCTCGGCGGCCCAGCACCGCTCCGGCGGCCGCGGCCGATAAGCAGTTCCCTCAAAACCACCTTCGGGTGGTTTTTTTTATCCCGGCACGGCGGGATGGCGGTGCGCCGCACCAACCGCATTTCCGGTTACGATAGCGGCTTCTCTGCCGGAGTCCGCCTCATGCCAAAATTCGCCGCCAACCTGTCCATGCTGTTCACCGAAGCGCCCTTCCTGGAACGCTTCGCGCTGGCCCGCGAGGCCGGCTTCGACGGCGTCGAATTCCTGTTCCCCTACGCCTACGATGCCCACCAACTGGCCGAGCGCCTGCGCCGCCATCAGCTGACCTTGGCGCTGTTCAACCTGCCCGCCGGCGACTGGAACACGGGCGACCGCGGCATGGCCTGCGACCCGCGCCGCCAGGACGAATTCCGCGCCGGCGTGCGCAGCGCGCTGGAGTACGCCACCGAGCTGGGCGCGACGCAGCTGCACTGCATGGCCGGCAAGACGCCGCCCGGCCTGGCGCCGGAACGCGCCCACGCCACCTACGTCGACAGCCTGCGCTGGGCCGCCGCCGAGCTGGCGCCGCACGGCATCAACTTGCTGATCGAGCCGATCAACCACTACGACATGCCGGGCTACTTCCTCAACCGCAGCCGCCAGGCGCTGGACATCATCGCCGAGACCGGCAGCCCCAACCTGTTCCTGCAGTACGACATCTACCACATGCAGCGCATGGAAGGCGAACTGAGCAACACGATCCGCGCCAACCTGCCGATGATCAAGCACATGCAGATCGCCGACACGCCCGGCCGCCACGAACCGGGCAGCGGCGAGATCAACTACCGCCACCTGTTCCGCCTCATCGACGAACTGGGCTACGAAGGCTGGCTGGGCTGCGAATACCTGCCGGCCGGCGACACCATCGCCGGCCTGGGCTGGCGACAGGCGCTCACCAGCTGATCTGCGCATTCGCAATACGGAAATATTCACGTAAGGCAACAATGTCCTCACACCTAGGGAGCGAACATGAAACTGAGCCGTGTATTCCTGATCCTCTGCTGCCTGGCGCTGCTTGGCGGTTGCGCCAGCAGCAGCCCGCGCATGGCGGACGTGCGCGCCTTCGCCGCCCAGTCGCCGCATCTGGGCGCCTACCATGAACTCACCGAGCGCTACCGCACCACCTACCAGCGCGAGCAACCCTTCCTGAGCCCGGCCGCCGACCTGCGCGAACGCCAGCTCGACCAGCAGCGCCAGGCCTCCAGCGCGGATTTCGCCAGGCTGCAGACCGGCGTGCAGGCATATATGCAGGCGCTGGGCCGGCTGGCCGGCGACAAGCAATACGACCTGGAGGACCAGGTCAAGGCCATGAGCGGCGGCATCAAGGCCTGGCCCGACAGCGGCATCGACGAGCGCCACGTCAACGCCTACGCCGGCCTGGCGCGGCTGATCGCGCGCGCGCTGACCCGGCCGGCGCAGGACAGCGCGGTGCAGGAGCTGCTGCGCGACGGCCACCAGGCGATGGAGGAGCTGCTTGGCGCCATGCGCACGCTGCTGCGCCTGTACGACAAGAGTAGCGACAACGAACAAAAAATCGTGCTCGGCATGCTGGAGACCGAGCTCCCCTTCGTCGACACGCGGCGCGACCGGCTGCTGCTGGCGCTGTCGCGGTCGCTGCAACACGACAAGCAGGTCGAGTACCACCTGACCGGCGTGCGCAACACCCAGGCCCAGCAGAACCTGGCCGCCATCGAGCAGGCCCACCGCGCCTTGTTCAACCAGATCCCGCAGCAATAAAGGAGTACGCCATGGCCGATCAACACGATATCGAAGCGCTGGCCGACAGCCTGTCCGCCAGCGCCGACGCCCTGCACGCCCACCTGATGCGGGCGCTGCGCAAGCCGGCGCCGGGCGGCGCGCCGGCCATGTCGCAGGGCACGGCGCAGGCGCTGTTCGAGAACGAGGTGCTGCTGCGCCAGCGCGCCAACAGCCTGTACCTGGAC
>NZ_WWCX01000135.1:0-11600 GCF_009857655.1 Duganella vulcania | reverse complement strand
GGCGCCGCAAGCCCTGCTCGACATTCTGCTCAAGAACGCGGGCCAGGCCGGCGCCGCGCTGGGCCGGCCGCCGGCGCAGATGCGCGAGCAATTGCGCCGGCGCGGGCGCTCCGGTCCCCGTCTGTGGCTATCGCTGCAGGACGCCAGCTGCTTCCAGCTGGTCAATACCAGCTATGCGCTGGCCGGCGAGCTGCGCCGCGAGCTGTCGGAACGGGCCCAAACCACGCCGTTGATCGGGCAGGGCGCGCTGGCCAGGCAGTTGTTGCGTCTCGGCGAGCCCGAGGGCGGCCAGGCCGAGCCGCTGCTGCACCAGATGGTCGAGATGCAGCGCCTGTCGCCGTCGCAGCGCGCCGCCGCCTGTCGGGCGCTGCAAGGCGTCATCGCGCGCTGCCCGGACGGCATGTGGGAGGGCGAGGCGCTGCCGCAGCGTCACCGCCTGCTCGAGCAGCTGCGGCAGATGACCGTCGACCACCACGCCGCGCTGCCGGCACAGTCGACCACACCCGAGGACGCGCTGCAATCGCGGCTGCGTCTGGATCACCAACGCGCCAGGAGCACAGGATGGAACAATTAGCAGCCCGGCTGCTGCGGCAGGCCAGGGATGGCCAGCTCGTGGTGCGGCAGGCGCAGGAAGACGGCTTGCAGTTGCTGGTCTACCCGTTGCCGGACGGCGCGCTGGTGGCGCTCGGTTTCGACCGCGACCGCGCCCACCGCGTGTTGCCGGAGCGCGTGCTGCGCCGCCGCGCGGCGATGCCGGAGCGCTACAGCGGCTGGTTGCCGGCCATGCTGGCCGACGGCAGCTGGTACGTGGTGCGGCGCGTGCGCGACGATGGCGGCGGCGCCGCGATGCCGCCGGATGCGGCGCAATGGCAGGCGGCGCGGGAGCTGCTGGCATGAGCCGCGTCGCATTGCATGGCGTCGGCCGCGGCGAAGCGCTGGCCGGCGACGACTACGGTGAAATCGCCGGACCGCCGGCGCTGGACCGCAGCCAGCCGGTCAATCGCGGCGACCTCACCCCATGGGAGGAATCGGCCTCGTTGCCGGCATCCGCGCAGGCCGGCGGGGAAACGCTGGCGCCGCTGACGCGCTTTCTCGGCGCGGCGCTGACGGTGGCCAATCCAGCCTGGTCGCGCGATCCCTTGCCCGGCTTGCGCGCGCTGCAAAAGCGGCTGGTCGACTACTCGCTGACGCTAGGCGCCGGCGAACGCGAGGACAGCATGGCGGCGCTCATGGTGGTGGAGGACGCGGTGCGCCTGCGGTTGCGCCTGCAACAGATGGAACTGGCGCGCTATGCCGACGAAGCGGGCTTGTCGAGCGGAGCCGGCGCATGAAGCTACGACAACGTCACGCACCGATGCCGCTCGACCTGAGCGTGGCCATCGGCCTGCTCTGGGGCCACCTGAACACCGGCCAGTTCGAGCAAGCCTACCGTCTCGGCAGGGTCTGCCGGCGCATCTGGCCCGAGGAGGACAGGCTGGCGCTGTTGCAGGCCTACGCCCAGGTCGAACTGTTCGACGGCCCCGATGAGGACACCAAGGCCGTGCTGGCGCGCGCCGGCGGCTGTCCTGACTGGACGGCGGTGCTGGCGCGCCGCTGCGGCGCCGGCGTCTGACGCCGGACCCCGCCGGCACCCGCGGCCCCGCCGCATTCCCCATTCCGCTCACCCTCGCAAGGATCTCCACATGCTCCATACCGTCGTCATCTCCCTCAACGAACTGGCCGGCCGCATGGCTAAGCGGGCCGAACTGGCGGCCGCCGGCCTGGTGATCGCCATCGTCCTGATGCTGGTGCTGCCGATGCCGGCGATGCTGCTGGACGTGCTGATCGCCTTCAACCTGTGCGCCGCCGGGTTGATGGTGGTGGTGTCCATGTACATGGCCGGACCCACCGCGTTCTCCACCTTTCCGACCGTGCTGCTGCTGACCACCCTGTTCCGGCTGGCGCTGGAGGTGGCCACCACCCGCCTGATTCTGTTGGAGGGCAACGCCGGCCACATCGTCGAAACCTTCGGCAACTTCGTCGTCGGCGGCAACCTGGTGGTGGGCCTGGTGATTTTCCTGATCCTGACCGTGGTGCAGTTCATCGTCATCACCAAGGGTTCCGAACGGGTATCCGAAGTGTCGGCGCGCTTTTCGCTCGACGCGATGCCGGGCAAGCAGATGTCCATCGACAGCGACCTGCGGGCCGGCATGTTGAGCGCCGACGAAGCCAGGAAAAAGCGCGCGCTGCTGGGACAGGAAAGTCAGTTGCACGGGGCCATGGACGGCGCCATGAAATTCGTCAAGGGCGACGCCATCGCCGGCATCTTCATCGTCGTGGTCAATCTGGTGGGCGGCATTGCGATCGGCATCCTGCAGCGCAACCTGTCGGCCGCCGACGCGGTGCGCCAGTATTCGATCCTGACCATCGGCGACGCGCTGATCGCGCAGATCCCGGCGTTGCTGATCTCGCTGGCGGCCGGCATGATCACCACCCGTGTTCCGGGTGACGACAAGCCGGGCCAGGAAGCCAGCAATATCGGCCAGGACATCGCCGCGCAGCTGTTCGGTGAGCCGCGCGCCTTGCTGACCGCGGCCGCCATCATGCTGCTGTTCGGCCTCATTCCCGGCATGCCCGCCGTCGTCTTCGTGCTGTTGGCGCTGCTGCTGGCCGGGGCCGGCGGTGCCGGCATACTGAAGCCGCACGCGCTGGCGGCGCGCCAGCGCCAGACGGCCGAGGTCGAGCGCAAGAACGCCGGCATCGTGGACCTGACGACGTTCACCGCGACGCGCCCGTTCACCGTGCGCATGCCGGCCGACTTGCGCGGGACCCAGGCCGCCGACGCCGTCACCAGCGCGGTGCGCATCATGCGCAACAACGTGCTGGACCAGAAAGGCATCCCGGACCTGCAGCCCATCGATTTCGAGTACCAGGCCTCGGTTCCTGCCGGCCGCATCCATTTCCTGATGGCGGAAGTGCCGCTGATCGATGTCGAGATGCGCACCGGCTGGGCCGCGACCACCGAAGCGGTGGTGCGGCTCGAAGAGATGGGTTTCGCGCCGCAGGACGACGGCCTGGCCGGCACGCGCCGGCGCCGCGTGTGGGTGCCGCTGGGCGCCGAGGCGGAATTGCGCCAGGCTGGCGTGCGCTACATGAGCTGGGAACGGGTGTTCGCGGCCGACGTGGAAGTGGAGATGCTGCGCAACTGCCAGATGTTCATAGGCGTGCACGAGGTGCAGCGCTTCACCGCCTGGGCCGACCGCCGCTTCCCGGAACTGGGCAAGGAAATCGCCAAGACCGTGACCCTGCCGCGCCTGACCGAGGTGATCCAGCGGCTGGCGCGCGAGGGCATTTCGCTGCGCAACGCGCGCCTGCTGCTGGAAACCACGCTGGCATGGGCGCCCAAGGAGCGCGATCCTGACGTCATCGCCGATTATGTGCGCCTGGCGTTCAAGCGGCAGCTGTGCCACGAGGTGGCGCGCGACGGCCTGATCGAAGTGGTGCTGCTGGCGCCGGAGCTGGAAGAGCGGCTGCGCGCCGCCATGCGCCAGACCAACCAGGGCAGCTATCTGGAGCTCGAACCGGAGCTGGAACAAGCCATTCTCGACCGGCTGGGACAGCTGTCGGGCACCGGCGGCACGCCGGCCGCGCCGCCGGTGGTGGTGACGGCGGCCGATATTCGCCGCGCCGTGCGCAACCTGATCGAGGAGGAGTTCTTCTCTGTGCCGGTGTTTGCCTTTGCCGAATTGACCCAGCATAGCCGCGTGCAGCCGGTGGGCATGATCGAGGTGTAGAAGGACGGGCGGTTCAACGCAACGGAAACAGCGGCTCGATGGGCAAATGCCGTTCAGTTGAGCGGCCGGCGGGGACGCCGTGCAAGGTCTGCCCCCGGGGCCGCTCGGCTGGCGGCGTCAGATCGCGTTGGTGGCGATCTGGTTGGCGCGCTTGTTGATGTCGGCGATCATTTTCATCATCGACAGCATGTTCTCCACCAGCATAGCCATGCGCAGTTCCAGCTCCTTGGCCTTGAGCTTGGCAGCCGGACTGCTGAGCTCGCCTTGTTCGGCCAGTATGGCCTGTTCCGCTTCCAGCGCGTGCAGATCGTGCATCTGCTGTTGGATGGTGGTGCGGCGCGATGGCACCGGAGCGGCAACCGGCGACGGGGCGCCGTCAGGCTGCGGCGCCGGCGTTGGCGTGGCTGGTGCCGGCGGGGTTGGCGGTGCCGGCGGTGCGGGCGTCGGCGGTGTGGCGGCGGGGGGGGCGTCGTGCGGTCCATCCTCCAGCCGGCGCGCCTGTTCTTGAAGCTCATCGAGCTCGCGCAGCTGAGCCTGCATGGCGGGCGTTTGTGTCAGCCGCTTGTTCTGATGGTCGATGAGCTTTTGTATGGGATTGGGCAGCGAACTCAGGAAAGCCAACCCCCTGTCCAGCAAGGAGCGTCGCCCAGCCTGAGGGGGGCTTTGCAAGTCTTGCGCCAGCGTTTCCGCTTCCTCGGCCTGCGCCTGCGTCGGCAGCGCAGCGGGCGTGTTGTCCGGCGTCACCTCCGTGGGTGTCGGCGTGGCATGGCGCGACTGGTGCAGCCGCAGCGCTGCGCCAGAGATGGCCTGCTCGTTCCTGGCCTCGGTCGGCGAACTGCTGATGCCGCCTTGTCTGGCCGCCGCCGTCGCTGGCCGGGCGCTCTCGGGCTGCCCGACAGGGCTTGCCGGCGCAGACAGGGTGGGCGCATGGTCAATCTGTTGCGACTGGTTCGGTCGCGGTTGCGTCGTGACCGCGGTTGAGGGTATGGCGGGCTGGGACGTTCGATGCTGGGTCGTGTGTTCGCTTGCCTCTTGCGCCGGATCGGGGAGCGACGCCAGGAAGGCCGCCATCTCGTCCATCAGCGCCCGCTTCTCGACATCGGAGCCGGGCTCGGACTCCAGCAACAGCGAGAGTGCCCGCTCCTGCTGGGCGTCCGTCAACGGTCGATCTAACGCATCCAGTATTTGCGCTTCCAGGTCGCCGGTACGCAGGTCGGCAGCACCGTCCTGTGCCGGCGACGATCGCGCGTCGGAAGTTGATCCGGGCTGAGCAATAAATGCGTGGCGTAGCCGGCGTTGTGCGAGTTCGTCCCGCTGGCGCATCTGTCCCCTGGACGACGAGGGGGAACGCGGCGGCGCTGCCGGCTGCGCCTGCGACGCGCTTCCGGCGGTGTCGTGTGCGGCGGCGACCGGCCCGGTACCGTTGTCTGGCGCCGGCGGGCGAAGGAAGGAAAAAATTCTGTCGAACATGGTGTCTCCATGAAGGGGCGGTGGGACTACGCAAAGGCAGCTGTCGGGGGCTGTCAGGGGGGGGGTATGTCGCCGCGGCCGGTGTCGATTGCAGGCAAGGCCGCGTGTTCAAAGGCTGCCCTGAGGGCGGCCGCGCCGGCCGTGAAGTCGGCGCGCCATTCGCCACCGTCCGCTTCCAGACGGCAGGCGCCGCGCGCCAGCGTGGCGTCGGTTTTGCACTCCCACGCGGGATCGGGCGGCGCCAGGTCGCGGTCGTCGGGATGCAGGTACAGTACCGGCTGCCCCGGCGAGCGTGGGGTTTCTTGCAGCAGGCGGCGGCAACAGGCTTCCAGCCGTTCGCGCGGCGTGGTCTCTGCCAGCGCGCGGTCGAACAGGGCCAGCGCCAGGTCGATCACCATCGCCTGCGCGCCGTCGAGCAGGGTCGCGTGGCGTTGTTCGAGCAGCTGCAGCTGCGCCGCGGCGCGCGCCAGCGCCTGGTGTTCGGCGTCGCGCACGGCTGCGCGCGCCTCGTCGGCAGCGCGCAGCCGCAGTTGTTCCGCCTCGCGCCTGGCTTCGTCCAGGATCCGCGTGGCGGCGCTGCGCGCATCGAGGGTCAGCGCGAGGGCGTCCGAGCGCCACAGTCCGTGCTCGGTGCGTAGCAGGGTATCGGTGGTGATGCTGGCGACGCAAAAATCGTTCATGGGTGTGCCTTGGTCAGCGTGGATGGGTGGTGGCCGGTCAGCCTGGAACGCAGGTCTGCGACGCGCGCATGCTGCACAGCAGCCAGCAGCGGCGGACCCGGGCCGCCGTGGCGGCGCCCAGCGGCGCTGGCATGGCGGCCAGCAGTTGGCCGATACGCGCGGCATCGGCGGTGTCGAGGCCGAGGCGCAGGCGTGGCCACAGGCCGGGAAACGCGGCTTCCAGATGGCAGGCCAGTTCGCACTGTCCGCGCAGCGCCAGCGTATCGCCGGCCGCATAGTGTTCGCGGCCGTAGCAGGCCAGCGGCTGGGTGGCCGCTACGCGCAGGCACCAATCGCGGTCTTGCGCCGGCAAGGTGGCCAGCGCCGGCCCGTCCTGGGCACGCGCCGCCAGCAAGCCACCGAACAGACGCGCGGCCGGCGCCAATGCGGCCGGATCGGTGCCGGCCGCCGCTGCCCATTCCGGATCGAAGCTGGGCGGCAGTCCGGGCATCAGTTGCAGTTGCGCGCACCACAGGCGGTAGCCGTCGCGCATCGCCATGACGCCGTCCATGGCCGCGTGCGGCGGGCGTGCCGGGGCGATTTGCCAGGGGGCGAACCACCAGTCGACGAAGGCCGCGGGCAGTTGCGCGCCACCCTGCGCCGGCGCGGCGGGGCGGGCGTCCGTCATGCCGGTTCCTGCTCCGTGGTGTTGCCGGCGCTGAATGCGGGCGGTTTGCCGAAGTGACTCTTGATCCATGCGGCCAGGCCGGGATGGTAGCGGCACAACGCGAACAGCAGGCCGATCAGCATCAGCGCCATCAGCAATGCCAGCCCGAGCAGCGTCATGCTGAGTGCCATCGCCGAGCCGGCCTGCACGCGGAACGGCCCGACGTTGCTCCATTCGATGACCGGGACTGTGTAGACGCTGGCGGCCATGACCACCGACACCTTGGCGCGGCCGCTTTCGCCAGCCAGCCCCGGTATGCTGGACGCCACCAGTTGGCGGATGCGGGGGATCAGCGTGTCCTCATCCACGGTGTCATGGTATTTGATGAACACCGCCGCCGATGAGGGCTGGACAGGTTCGCCGGGCGCGATGCGCTCGGGCAGCACCACGTGCACGCGCGCCGAGATGACGTTGTCGAATTGCTGCAGCGTCGATTCAAGTTCGGCCGACAGGCCATGGATGTAACGCGCCCGTTCCTCCAGCGGGGTGGAAATCATGCTGTCCTTCTTGAATATCTGGCCCAGGTCGGACAGCGCCCGGCGCGGGAGGCCGGCGGCCTGCATGGCGGTGGTGGCGCGCGCGATGTCGTCGGCGTTGACGGTCAGCGTGACGCCATCCTTGGTGGCTACTTTCTGCGCCTCGATGCCGTAGCGTGTCAGCAGCGTGACGATTTCGTTGGCGTCGGCGTCATTCAGGCCGACCTGCAGGTTGGCGCGGTTGCCGCAGCCGGACAACAGCGCGCTCAAGGCCAGCGGCAGCAACACGTTCAGGACCAGGCGGAGGAGTTTCATGGCTATTGCAGCTTGGTCAGTTGATCGAGGGACGTGACGGCCTTGGCGGCTGCCTTGGAGACGAACTGCACGCGGGTCTGGTAGTCGCTCAATGCCAGCATGGCTTTCATCAGCTGCATCGAGTCGCCTGAGCGGGTGGCTTGTTCCAGCGTCTTGGATATGTACTGCTGATCCTTCCGCAGTTCGGAGGACAAATCCGTTGCGCGTTGCATCACACGTTCGCCCAGCGAAGCCGGTCCGCCGCGTTGACCGGCCACCGGGGCGGTGGCGTTGGCCGCGGGATGGCTGTCCTGGGCGACCTGCCGCGCCATGATTTCGCGGAATTCGGTGTCGCTGGCGGGGCCGAGGTGCAACACGTCCTTGCCCGCTGCGTGGCCTTCGGCGCCGGCGACCGGCGCGGCCAATTTGCTGCTGAGGATGTCTGGCATATGCATGGATGTACTTGCGATGGTTTGATAGAAGAGTGATGGCGCACCCGGCCAGCGCCGGGTGCGCCGGCCTGCTTACCAGTTCACCTTGTTTTGGGCGGTCTTCAACACGGCCTCATAGGCGTCTGGATTGATCGCCTTGCTGATGACGCGGCGATGGCCGTCGCTCGTCTCGTAGGCGACAACGCCGGCGTCTTCCATTTCCGGGGTCGTGTAAGCGCGGTACACATCCTTGGGCACGCTCTTGTCGCGGTACAGCGAGAAGCTGCCGTCGCCGTTGTCGCCCGCGCCCGGCTTGGGATTCTCCTTGCCGTCGCCCACGCGCTTGTCGCCGGTCGGACCCCATTTCTTCTTCTGTTCGTCGGTCAGCTTCCAATTGTCGGAATCGTTGGTCAGGTTCCAGGTGTTTATGTTTTTCATCGTTGCCTGGAAGCCGGACGGGTTGTCGTAGGCACTGACAAACTTGTCTCCCACCTGAATCACGGTGTTGTTGGTGCCCTCGACGAAGCCATAGGTCTTGCCCTGGAAGTCCTTCACTGGAATGCCCTCGGCGCTCGTGACCTTGTGTTTGTAGTCGCCCGACGTGTCGTCGTCGTCATAGCGATAGCTGGCGATATTCTCTTGATATTTCTTGTCGGAGAAGCGGCGTGTTTCCGGATCGGTCGGAATCGGCGGCGGGGTATAGACGTGGCTTTCAGGCTTGGGAGCTGGCGCTGGAGCAGGAGCGGGGGCGGGAGCTGGTGCAGGCGCAGGAGCGGGAGCGGGAGCAGGAGCTGGCGCTGGAGCGGGAGCAGGAGCAGGAGCTGGTGCTGGCGCAGGAGCCGGTGCTGGAGCTGGAGCTGGAGCTGGAGCCGGCGCCGGTGCCGGATTTGGCGTCGGCGTCAGTCCGCTCCACTTCAAAAACGCTTGGAGCAGGCCGGTTTTCTTGGTGTCGTCGGTTTCCGCGCCGTTGGTCGATTTTTGGCCGGCATCCTGCTCGGCCGCCAGCGCCTCCTGCTGGGCGCCGATCACATTGTCGCCGTGTTTGGTTTGGCTGCCGATGACATGCCCGTCCTGGATCAGCGTCTCGGTGGTCTCGTCACGTTCCTTGTCGTAGCTGATTTGCAGCTGCACTTCGTTATGTGCGCCGCCGGTCAGCGTCACCTGGTTACTAATGGCCATCGTCTTTTTCTCCTGAATGAGGTTGAGCGGGAGTGTGCGGAATGCAGCGGATAGGTGTCGTGGCCGCCGCGATGGTTCCGATTGCAGGACGGCGATCATTTTTTTCGTTTTTGGTGAACTAAATGTGAACCCGCTGCCACTCATCAGCAATACCGGGCTGTCACCGCTGCCGTTCATCATCCGTCACGAGGAAGAAATAGCATGTCTATCGTTAGCAATCCGACCACTCATGCGCTGCGGCGCCTGGAAAAGCACCTCGACACCAGCGACCGTCAGATGCGCGACTTCTTGGCCGCCGATGCCGCCGGCGAGCAGCCGGATCCGCAGGATTTCATGAAGATGCTGGAACAGCGCTCGGTCGGCCGGCGCGCCATGGAGGCGCAGTTCAAGCTGCATGAAAAACCGCTCAAGACCGTGCTCACCGAGGCCAAGTAAGACATGGACGAGTACGCTCAATTGGCCCGTTGGCTGCGGGCGCAGCCGCTGGGCGTCCCGGTCGCCATCGATGGCGAATCGGTCTGCCTGCACCCCGGCGAGGATGGCGCGGCGCTGTCGGCCTGCCTGTGGCGCAATCCCGACGCCGACCAGCTACTTGCGGCGCTGCGCCAGGGCTTCGCCAGCGCACAGGTGTTCGACGCTGGCCTCAGCCTGGCCGACGATGGCCGCGGGCTGCTGCTCGGCCGCTGGCTGCCTTCCTGCCGCAACTGGAGCGACGCGGCGTCGGCCCTGGAGCAGTTGCTCGACCAGTTGGCCACATGGCGCGCCGCCCTGGCACCGCCTCCCGAGCGGGCGCGCGCGGCTGCCGGCGCTCCGGCGCGCGAGGAACAGCGCATGCGCAAGCTGCTGTCGGGAGCGCGGTCATGAGCTGGCCACGGTTCGCCGCCGTTGCCCGGGGTTTGCTGCTGGCTGCCTGCCTGGCGCAGGCCATGCCGGCGCACGCCGTCGCGCCGCCCGGCTGGAACGAAACCGGCTTCGCCATCGACGCCAAGGGCATGCGGCTGGCCCGCGCGCTGGAGCAGTTTGGCGCCGCCTATGGCGTCGCGGTGGACAGCCGCGTCCCCGACACGGCGCTGCCCCTGACGCGCATCAAGGCGGCCACCGGCAGCGAATTCCTGGACCGGCTTGCCGTCAGCGCCAATTTCCGCTGGTTCGTCTACAACGAGACGGTGTATGTGGTGCCGCGCGGCGAACAGGTTTCAGTGCGTTTGCAGGTGGGCGAGGATGCGGTGCAGGACGCCAAGGCGGCGCTGGTCGGCGTCGGCCTGTTCGATGCGCGCTTCGGCTGGGGAGAGCTGCCCGACGAGGGCGTGGTCATCGTCAGCGGCCCGCGCGTGTACGTCGATCTGGTGCGCTCGCTGCTGATGCCGGATCGTCAGCAGCAGGAGGCGGCCGCCAGCGGCAGGCAGGTCATGGTGTTCCGCCTGAAGTACGCCAGCGCAGCCGACCGCACCATCACCACCCGCGGCCAGAAGGAATTGGTGCCGGGCATTAAGAGCATATTGAGCCGGCTGCTCGACAGCGACCAGGCGCAGAAGGACAGCGCGGCGCCGCCGGGCAGGGAATGCGATGTCGCCAGCAACAAACATTCGCGCCGTGGGCCGGCGGGCAAGGGCGGTGCGCGCGAGATCGGCGCGCAGGCCGACGAGACTGCCGACGACGCGCGCCGCCCCAAGCCGGCCGCGCGCGGCGAGCGCGTGCGCATCGACGCCGATCCATCGCTGAACGCCATCATCATCTACGACGACGTGGCCAAGCGCGCCACCTACCAGGCGCTGATCGCGGAACTGGACGTGGAACCGCGCCAGATCGAGATCGAGGCGCTGATCGTCGACATCGACCGCAGCAAGCTGAGCGAGCTGGGGGTGGAATGGAGCGTCAAGAGCGGCAACACCGTCGCCACGGTCAACAGCAGCGGCGGCGACGGGCATGGCCTGGACTTGCCGCTGCCCGGCGCCACGCTGCTGATCAATAACGCCGGCCGCTTCTATGCACGCCTGAAGGCGATGGAGGGAAGCGGCGACGCCCGCGTGCTGGCCAAGCCGACCGTGCTGACGCTGGATAATGTGGCTGCGGTGCTGGACTTGAGCCAGACCGCATACGTGCCGCTGGTGGGCGAGCGTGTGGCCGATCTGGCCGACATCACGGTCGGCACCATGTTGCGCGTGGTGCCGCGCATCGTGCAGGAAGGCGCGGCCATGCGGGTGCGGCTGGAGGTCGACATCGAGGATGGCGCGATGGACAAGAACACCACCAGGAACAGCGTGACGCGTTCGAGCATCAGCAGCCAGGCCATCGTCGATGCCCAGCAGACGCTGATGATAGGCGGCTATCATGCGGAATCGGTGTCGCGCCAGAACCAGAAGACGCCGCTGCTGGGCGACGTGCCGCTGCTCGGCAATCTGTTCCGCAGCACCAGCGAAACGCACAGCACGCGCGAGCGCCTGTTCTTGATCACGCCGCGCGTCATGACCAGCGCCGGCATGGCGGCGGCGGAGCAGTCCAGGGCCAACAAGGCGGCGCGCCGCATCGCTGCGGCGGAGCAGCGGCGGCTTGCGGATGCGAGCGCAACGGTCGCTGCGACCGCTGCCGCC
>NZ_WWCX01000134.1:0-11812 GCF_009857655.1 Duganella vulcania | reverse complement strand
CAGCCGGCGGCGGCCAAGGAGATTCCCGGACGCGGCATCGAAGGCGTGCTGCACAACCGGCTGTACCGGCTGGGCAGCGCCAGCTTCGTGGCCGAGCTGAGCGGCGCGGCGCCGCCGCACGACCCGGGCCGCGGCGTCACGCCGGTCTACCTGGGCGTGGCCGGCCAGTGGCTGGCCTGCTTCCAGCTGCAAGACGGCCTGCGCCCCGAGGCCCAGGCCACGGTGGACTACTTCCGGCAAGCCGGCAAGACCGTGGTGCTGCTCAGCGGCGACCACGACCTGCTGGCGCGCCAGGTCGGCGACCAGCTCGGCATCCGGACCACCATCGGCGGCTACCTGCCCGATGAGAAGCTGGCCTTCGTCAAGCGCCTGCAGGAAACCGGGGCGGTGGTGGCGATGGTGGGCGACGGCATCAACGACGCCGCCGTGCTCAGCGCGGCCGACGTTTCCTTCGCCATGGGCGCCGGCGCCGCGCTGGCCCAGGCCCACGCCGACGCGGTGCTGCTGTGCGGCCGCCTCGACGCGGTGGCCGACAGCGCCCGCGTGGCGGGACGCACCATGCGCGTGATCCGGCAGAACCTGGGCTGGGCCAGCGTCTACAACGCGGTGGCGATCCCGGCGGCGGCGATGGGCCTGCTCAACCCCTGGCTGTCCGGGGTCGGCATGGCGCTCAGCTCGGCCGTGGTGGTGGCCAACGCGCTGCGCCTCAGAAGGAGTGCATGATGGAAGCCTTGTACCTGCTCATCCCGCTCAGCGTGCTGCTGGTGTTTGTCGCGCTGTGGATCTTCTTCAGCGCCTCCGACAACGGCCAGTTCGACGACCTGGTCGGCCCCGGCCTGCGCATCCTGCAGGATGACGACAAGCCGCAAGACGATTGACCAGATCGGGAAAATTTTGATTCACATCAAGGTTTTTTAAGTCTCACCTAAGTAACCTTTGACTCACATCATCAAAGCGTTCTTGGGAGAACTTCAAGTGGACCTTGCACAGAACTACAACTACAAGATTGTGAAGCAATTCGCAATCGCCACCGTGGTCTGGGGTATCGTCGGCATGCTGGTAGGCGTCATTATCGCCGCCCAGCTGGCATGGCCGGCGCTGAACCTGGACATTCCATGGTTGACCTACGGCCGCCTGCGGCCTTTACACACCAATGCCGTCATCTTTGCGTTCGGCATCTGCGGACTTTTCGCAACTTCCTACTACGTGGTACAGCGCACCTGCCAGGTGCGCCTGTTCTCGGACAAACTGGCCGCCTTCACCTTCTGGGGCTGGCAAGCGGTCATCCTCAGCGCGGTCGTCACCCTGCCGATGGGCCTGACCCGCGGCAAGGAATACGCCGAGCTGGAATGGCCAATCACCTTGCTGATCGCCGTGGTGTGGGTGTCCTACGCCATCGTGTTCTTCGGCACGCTGATCAAGCGTAAGGTCAAGCACATCTACGTTGCCAACTGGTTCTTCGCCGGCTACATCCTGGCCGTGACGATCCTGCACGTGGTCAACGGCGCCAGCATGCCGGCAACCTTGTTCAAATCCTACTCCGCCTACTCGGGCGTGCAGGATGCGATGATCCAGTGGTGGTACGGCCACAACGCGGTGGGCTTCATCCTGACCGCCGGCTACCTGGGCATGGTGTACTACTTCATTCCGAAGCAGGCCGAGCGTCCGGTGTACTCGTACCGCCTGTCGATCGTGCACTTCTGGGCGCTGATCTTCACCTACATGTGGGCCGGCCCGCACCACCTGCACTACACCGCGCTGCCGGACTGGACCCAGTCGATCGGCATGGTGTTCTCGCTGATCCTGCTGGCGCCAAGCTGGGGCGGCATGATCAACGGCATCATGACCCTGTCGGGCGCCTGGCACAAGCTGCGCACCGACCCTATCCTGAAATTCATGATCGTCTCGCTGTCGTTCTACGGCATGGCCACCTTCGAGGGCCCGATGATGTCGATCAAGACCGTCAACGCACTGTCGCACTACACCGACTGGGGCATCGCCCACGTCCACGGCGGCGCACTGGGCTGGGTGGGCTTCATCACCATGGGTTCGATCTACTACCTGCTGCCGCGCCTGGCCGGCCAGCAAAAAATGTATAGCACCAAGCTGATCGACCTGCACTTCTGGGTCGCCACCATCGGTATCGTTCTGTACATCGCCGCGATGTGGATCGCCGGTGTGATGCAGGGCCTGATGTGGCGCGCGGTCAATCCGGACGGCACGCTGACCTACACCTTCGTCGAAGGCGTCAAAGCCACCTACCCGTACTACGTGGTGCGCTTCACCGGCGGCCTGCTGTACCTGACCGGCATGTGCGTGATGGGCTACAACACCTGGATGACCTTGCGTAACCGCGAGACCGCCGTGGCGCGCATTCCCGCGCTCAACGCCGGCCACGCCTGATATCGGAGCAAAGCATGAAATTTTCACATGACTGGATCGAGAGAAACCCCTGGCTGCTGATCGCGCTGGTGACGCTGGTGGTCAGCGTCGGCGGCGCCGTCGAGATCGTGCCGCTGTTCTTCCAGAAGTCCACCACCGAGCCGGTGGCGGGCCTGAAGCCCTACTCGCCGCTGCGCCTGGCCGGCCGCGACATCTATGTGCGTGAAGGCTGCTACAACTGCCACTCGCAGATGGTGCGTCCGTTCCGCGCCGAGACCGAGCGCTACGGCCACTACTCGGTCGCCGGCGAGTTCGTCTACGACCGGCCGTTCCAGTGGGGTTCCAAGCGCACCGGGCCCGACCTGGCGCGCGTGGGCGGCCGCTACAGCGATGAATGGCACCGCACCCACCTGAACAATCCACGCGACGTGGTGCCGGAATCGAACATGCCGAACTACCCATGGCTGGCCAAGACCTCGCTGGACGCGGCATCGATCGTGCCGCACATGAAGGCGCTCCAGCGCCTGGGCGATCCGTACACCGACGCCGAGATCGCCGCCGCGCCGGCCGAGCTCAAGGACAAGACCGAAGAAGACGCCCTGATCGCCTACCTGCAAGGCCTGGGCACATTAATCAAGACGAGGAACTAGCATGGCTATCGATAACCTGTTTGACCGCGCCAGCAGCGTGATGACGGTGATTTCCTTCATCACCTTTGCCGGCATCCTGTGGTGGGCTTTCGTCCACAACAAGGAAGCCGATTTCGCCACGGCGGCGCAGCTGCCGTTCGACGACGACGACAAGGAGACTAGCCATGGCTGATTTCACCAACGGCTTCTGGGACCTGTACATCGTGGTGCTGACCCTGCTCGGCATCGCCGGCTGCGGCATCCTGCTGTTCTCGCAATCCCAGATCAAGGGCAAGGCCGGCGAAACCACCGGCCACGTCTGGGACGAGGACTTGAGCGAACTGAACACGCCAATGCCGCGCTGGTGGATGTGGCTGTTCTACATCACCATCGTGTTCGGCCTGGCCTATCTGTTCCTGTATCCAGGGCTGGGCAGCTACGCCGGCAAGCTGGGCTGGAAATCGTCGGGCCAGTACCAGGCCGAGCTCAAGCAGGCCGAGACCGAATACGGCCCGCTGTTCGCGCAATACCAGAAGCAGGACCTGAAAGCGGTGGCGGCCGATCCCAAGGCCCACGCCATCGGCGAGCGCCTGTTCCTGACCTACTGCGCGCAGTGCCACGGTTCGGATGCACGCGGCAACAAGGGCTTCCCCAACCTGACCGACAAGGACTGGCTGT
The DNA here is from genome assembly GCF_009857655.1 of Duganella vulcania. Classification (NCBI taxonomy): domain Bacteria; kingdom Pseudomonadati; phylum Pseudomonadota; class Betaproteobacteria; order Burkholderiales; family Oxalobacteraceae; genus Duganella; species Duganella vulcania. The sequence goes on along the minus strand of NZ_WWCX01000134.1, from coordinate 8,123 downwards.
TCGGCGGCGCCCCCGAGACCATCAAGGAAACCATCCTGCACGGCCGCACCGGCATGATGCCGCCGATGGGCGCCGCGCTGGGCTCGGACAAGGACGTGGAAAACGTCGCGCACTATGTGCTGAGCCTGTCCGGTTCGACCTCGGATCCGATCAAGGCCTCGTTCGGCAAGGACAAGTTCGGCGCCTGCATGGCTTGCCACAGCGCTGGCGGCACCGGCAACCAGGCCATCGGCGCGCCTAACCTGACCGACAAGATCTGGTTGTTCGGCGGCAGCGCCGAGACTATCATGGAAACCATCCGCAAGGGCCGCACCACCACCATGCCGGCGTTCGAGGACTTCCTCGGCGACGCCAAGGTGCACGTGCTGGCTGCCTACGTATGGAGCTTGTCCAACGACGTGAACCACGTTGCAACCTCACCGGTCGCGGCGGCGACAGAACCCGCCCCGGCAACAAAATGAACGATCCTGCACCACAAGTCATCAAGATGTATGCGAAGCGCGAGCCTATCTACCCGCGCGAGACCACGGGCCGCTACGCCCGCCTGCGCTGGCTGTTTGTCTGGCTGACGCAGCTGGCCTTCTACTGCAGCCCATGGATGCAGTGGAACGGCCGCCAGGCCCTGCTGTTCGACCTGGTGGCGCGCAAGTTCTACATCTTCGGACTGGTCTTGTGGCCGCAGGACTTCATCTATCTGGCCGCGCTGCTGATCATCTGCGCCTACCTGCTGTTCCTCGCCACCGCGGTGGCGGGGCGGGTCTGGTGCGGCTTCGCCTGTCCGCAAACGGTGTATACCAAAATCTTCCTGTGGATAGAACTGAAGATCGAAGGCCCGCGCAGCGCGCGCATGGCGCTCGACCGGCAGCCGCCGTCGGCCGCCAAGTTTGGCAAGAAAACCGCCAAGCACCTGGCCTGGGGCGCGGTCGCGCTGTGGACCGGCTTCACCTTCGTGGGCTACTTCACGCCGATCAAGCTGCTGGGCAACGAGGTGCTGACCTTGAGCTTTGGCCCGTGGGAATGGTTCTGGGTGCTGTTCTACAGCTTCGCCACCTACGGCAACGCCGGCTGGCTGCGCGAACAGGTGTGCAAATACATGTGCCCGTACGCCCGCTTCCAGAGCTCGATGTTCGACCGCGACACCCTGATCATCACCTACGACAGCGAACGCGGCGAACCGCGCGCGCCGTTGTCCAAGCGCGAGGAACTCAAGGGCGGCTCGTGCATCGACTGCAGCCTGTGCGTGCAGGTCTGCCCGACCGGCATCGACATCCGCAAGGGCTTGCAATATGAATGCATCGGCTGCGCCGCCTGCGTCGACGCCTGCAACGGCGTGATGGACAAGATCGGCGAGCCGCGCGGCCTGATCCGCTACAGCACCGAGCGCGCGCTGCTGATGCACTACACGCCGACCGAGATCCGCAAACGCACGCTGCGCCCGCGGGTCAAGATCTACGCCGGCATCCTGGGCCTGATCGTGATCGCGGTGGTCACCGCGCTGTCGCTGCGCACGCCGCTCAAGCTGGACGTGATCCGCGACCGCGGCGCCATGGGACGCGAGGTCGAGGAAGGCATGATCGAGAACGTCTACCGCCTGCAGATCATGAACACTTCGGAGCAGGCCCACACCTACCGCATCCGCGTCAGCGGCATCGACACGCTGACGCAGGTGACGCCGGACCAGGTGCGGGTGGAAGGCACCGAGACCAAGGCCTATCCGATCCGCCTGCGCGCCGCGCACGGCGCCGGCAAGCCGGGCTCGAACAAGATCGAGATCGAACTGACCGCAGTCGACCAGCCGTCGCTGCATGTGGAAGAACACGCGGTATTCTTCGTGCCGCGCTAAGGGGAAGCAGATGACCGTATCGATAATGACGCCGTCCGTCACACCATGGTGGAAGCAACGCTGGCCGTGGCTGCTGATGCTGGGCCCGGCCGTGGTGGTGGTGGCCGGCACCTACACCGGCTGGCTGGCCTACTCGCGCCAGGACGCGCTGGTGGTGGGCGATTACTACAAGCAGGGCAAGGCCATCAACCAGGACTTGCGGCGCGACCGCCTGGCCGCGTCGATGGGCTTGTCGGTGGACGTGGGCTACGACGCCACCCAGGGCGCGCTGACCGGCCAGCTGCGCCGCACCGCCAGCGACCAGGGCAAGGCCGAGCGCCTGTTCGTGCACCTGTCGCACGCGACCCAGCCGGAGAAGGATATCCAGCTGGTGGTGCAGCCGGACGAGTTCGGCGCCTTCCAGATCAACCTGCCGATGCTGGAACGCAGCCGCTGGGTGGTGCTGGTGGAGGGCGAGCGGCGCGACTGGCGCCTGGCCGGCACCTGGAGCTGGCCGGCGCAACGCTCGGTGACGCTGCATGCCGACCTGCCGCAACCGGCGGATAATTAAGCACGTCGTTCCCGCGCAGGCGGGAAGTCATGTCCCCCGGTGGGGGACATGACGCCGGTCAAGCGCAGGTCTGCGTGCCGGCCGTGATGGCCTTGAGCCGTATCGGCTCCAGCAACTCGATCTCGCGGTTGCTCACGCGCAGCAGCCCTTCCTTCTTGAACTTGGACAGCAGGCGGCTGATGCTCTCGATGGTCAGCCCCAGGTAGTTGCCGATCTCCTCACGCGACATGCGCAGCTGGAACACATGCGGCGAGTAGCCGCGCGCCTCGTAGCGCGACGACAGGTTGACCAGGAAGGCGGCAAACCGCTGGGTCGCCTGCATATTCCCCAACAACAGCATCACGCTTTGCTCGCGGGTGATTTCCTGGCTCATCATGCGGTGGAAATGACGCAACAGTGTCGGCATGTCGGCCAGCAGCTGCTGCAGGCTGCCGAACGGGATTTCGCACACCTCGCTGTCCTCCAGCGCCACGCCGGTGCAATGGTGCTGGTCGGCGCTGATGGCGTCCATGCCCAGCAGCTCGCCGGCCATCTGGAAGCCGGTGATCTGCTCCACGCCTTCGCGGTTGACCTGGTAGGTCTTGAAATGGCCAAGCCGGATCGCATACAGGCTCTGGAAGGAATCGCCGATGCGGAACAGCGGGGCGCCGCGCGGCACCTTGCGGCGGCGGCCGATGATCTGGTCCAGCCGGTCCATATCGTTGTTGTCCAAGCCCATCGGCAAACACAGCTGGTGCATGCTGCACGACGCGCAACTGGCCTTGAGGTTGTCAAGGGTGGCGCCGGGCAGCACCAACTCGGGAAGTTCTCGTATCATGGCCCCAGTGTAGACTATTTGTCGCTAATTGGGGCTGATGCCGCAGTTAGCCGATCAGGTATTCGCGCGCCATGGCGCGCGCCCGGTGCAGCCGGCTCTTGACGGCGGCCGGGCTGCCGCCCACCTCGGCGGCGATCTCGGCGATGGACATTTCGGCGAAATCGCGCAACAACACCACCTGCAGGTAATCGGCCGGCAGCGATTCCAGCGCGTTGACCAGTTCCAGCCGCAGGCCGGCCGTGTCCCGGCTGGCCAGCCACAGCTCGGCGCGCTCATCGTCCCACGGGTCGTGGCCCAGCGCGGCGCGGCCCAGGCGGTGGCAGGCGCGCCTGACCACCTGGAACAGCCAGCCGGAAAACGCCGCCAGCGCGCGCACCGACGACAGCCGCCGCGACAGCACCAGCAAGGCTTCCTGCACCGCGTCGTCGACGTCGGCCACCAGGCAGTTGCGCTGGGCGTAGCGGCGGATGTCGGGCTGGCACAGCCGCAGCAGCTGCGCCAGCGCGGCCGGATCGCCCCGGTGGGCGGCGTCCAGCACCGGCAGGTGTTGTGTTGCAAGACTCATGATTTCCTGTCGAGGCGGCGGCCGGCCAGCGCGCACATCGGGCAAAAGCCGAACAGCCCGGACGCCACGATCCCGGCCGCCGAGGCCGCCAGCACCAGGCCCCATATGCCGCCCAGCACGGCGATGCCGGCCCAGGCCGCGATCACGCCGGCCACCACGCGCAGCGCGCGTTCCCAGTTTGGTACGTTTTTCACATAAAACATCATGCACTCCTAATTGTCGCAGAGGAAGTCCCTCGACAGCTAAGAGGCGCCGTGGCGGCGTTTGGATTCGCGCCGCCGAAAAATATTTTAAAAAATACGTTGCACGCTATTGAATTGCGCGCTATAGTTCATTCCATCAGGTAGCGCACTATTTAATCGCCAACTACCGATAACCACCCACTCACGCTAAAGGACCTCATCATGAAACGCACTCTGATCGCTACCGCACTGCTGGCCTCCGCACTGGGCGCCCAAGCCGCCACCCCTGCCGCCGACACCACCGTCGTGCTGGTCCACGGCGCCTTCGCCGACGGTTCCAGCTGGAACCAGGTGATTCCGCTGCTGCGCGCCAAGGGCTACAAGGTCGTGGCCGTGCAAAACCCGCTGAGCTCGCTGGCCGACGACGTCGCCGCCACCCAGCGCGTGATCGATGCGCAAAGCGGTAAAGTGGTGCTGGTGGGCCACTCGTGGGGCGGCACCGTGATCACCCAGGCCGGCACCAGCGACAAGGTCAAGGCCCTGGTCTACGTGGCCGCGTTCGCCCCGTCCGAGGGCGAGGCCACCGCCGACCTGGGCAAGGATTACGCCGTGCCGCCAGGCATCGCCACGCTGCAGGCCGACGCCGGCGGCTACCTGTGGCTGCCGGCCGACTCGGTCGCCAGGAACTTCGCACCGGACGTGCCGCCGGCCACCGCCGCCCTGATCGCCGCCACCCAGGGCCCGATCAGCGCCAAGGCCTTCGCCGACACCACCAGCGTGGCCGCGTGGAAAACCAAGCCCAACTACTACATCGCCTCCGCCGACGACCGCATGATCGCGCCGGCGCTGCAGCAGGCCTTCGCCCGGAAGATCAACGCCACCACCGTCACGCTGAAAACCAGCCACGTGCCGATGGTGTCGCAGCCGGCCAAGGTGGCCGAGGTGATCATCGCCGCAGCCCAGCGTTAATCCTGTTGCCAAGGCGGGGCTTTGATAGGAGAATTTGCTGTCAGTTTTGCATTCTTCCTATCCCAGCCCCGACTCCGCCCACAAGGATGAAATGAAGTCACCCGGCATCAAGGCTAAAGTCGCACTGGCCACCAGCATCACCTCGGTCCTGATGATCGCGCTGGTGACCGTGCTGCAGACCCACCGCATGCAGGAGGACTACACCAAGGTCCTGTTCACCCAGCAGACCGCCCTGATCAACCGCGCGGCCGAGGAGCTGGACGACAAGCTGACCATGCTGCTCGACATCATCGCGCTGTCGGCGCGCAACCAGCCGCCCGCGCTGGCCGGCTCCGCCGCGCAATTGCGGGCCTACTACCAGGACCGCGCGGTGCTGTCCCTGTTCGACGACCTGCTGGTGCTCAACCCGCACGGCACCATCATCGCCGACCTGCCGCAGCAGGCGGGCCGGGTCGGCATCGAGGCCGCCGACCGCGAATACTTCAAGACCGTGATGCGCACCCGCCAGCCGATGATCACCGAACCGCTGATCGGCCGCGGCAGCGGCCAGCCCATCGTGCAGATCGTGGCGCCGGTGCTGGACGCCAAGGGCGAGGTGGCCTGCGTGCTGGTCGGCGTGCTGCGGCTGTACAAGGACAACCTGCTGGGCCACCTGCGCAAGGCCAAGGTCGGCCGCACCGGCTACTACTTCGCGCTGACCCGCGGGCCGGCGCCGGTGTACGTGCTGCACCCCGAACAGAGCCGCCTGCTGCAGCCGCGCCAGCCCAACGCCAACGCCGCCACCACGCGCGCGCTGGAGCAGGGCTTCGAGGGCACGGTCGACAGCATCAACGGCGTCGGCGAGCGCACCCTCAACAGCTATAAATCGCTCAAGGCGGTCAACTGGGTGCTGGCCACCTCGCTGCCGGCCGAGGAGGCGTACGAACCCTTCACCGGCGTGCTGTACCGGCTGATGCTGTGGGGCGGCCTGGCCTCGCTGCTGGCGGCCGCGCTGATCGGCTGGCTGACCTCGCGGCTGCTGGCGCCGCTGGTGCGGCTGCGCGACGCCATCGTCGCCCTGCGCGACCAGCCCAGCCGCTACACGCCGCTGCCGGCCCACGCGCAGGACGAGGTGGGCCAGCTGACTACCTCATTCAACGAGCTGATGCACGAACGGCTGGCGGCCGACGCCCGCCTGCAAAGCCTGCTGGAATTCGCGCCCAACGCCATCGTGGTGGTCGGGGTCGACGGCCGCATCGAGACCTTCAACCGCGAGAGCGAACGCTGCTTCGGCTACCCGCGCGACGCGGTGCTGGGCCAGCCATTGGAAATGCTGGTGCCGGAACGCCAGCGCAGCCAGCACGCGGGCCACCGCGCGCGCTTCTTCGCCGACCGCCTGAGCGCCGAGCCGGTGCGCATGGGGCGCGGCACGGTGCTGTTCGGCCTGCGCCGCGACGGCAGCGAGTTCCCGCTGGAGATCAACCTGAGCGCGGTGCGCACCGACCAGGGCACCAAGGTGCTGGCGGTGATCTCCGACATCACCGAGCGCCACCGGCTGCAGCTGGAGGTGGAGGCGCGCGCGGCCGAGCTGGAGCGCGAGCGCGACCGCGCCGAGGCCGCCAACCGCGCCAAGAGCGAGTTCGTGGCCAACATGAGCCACGAGATCCGCACGCCGATGAACGCGGTGCTGGGCATGGTCTACCTGCTCGGCAACACGCCGCTGACGCCGCAGCAGCGCAAGTACCTGAGCATGGTGCGGGTGTCGGGCCAGTCGCTGCTGGGCATCCTCAACGACGTGCTGGACTTTTCCAAGATCGAGGCCCGCCACATGGAGCTGTCACCGGTGGAGTTCACGCTGGACGACACCATGAACTCGCTGGCCACGCTGATGACCATGAACGCCGGCGACAAGGAACTGGAGCTGGCCATCAGCGTTGACCCGGCGGTGCCGCGCCACCTGCGCGGCGACGCCATGCGCCTGCAGCAGATCCTGGTCAACCTGGCCGGCAACGCCATCAAGTTCACCGAGCAAGGCGAGGTGGTGGTGGCGGTCGAGCTGAGCGCGCGCGACGCCGGCCACGCGCTGCTGCGCTTCGAGGTGCGCGACACCGGCATGGGCATGACCGCCGACCAGCTGGCGCAGCTGTTCCAGGCCTTCTCGCAGGGCGACCAGAGCATCACGCGGCGCTTCGGCGGCACCGGCCTGGGGTTGGCCATCACCAAGCGGCTGATCGAACTGATGGGCGGGCAGATCGCGGTTCACAGCGAGCCGGGCCAGGGCAGCCGCTTCTGGTTCAGCCTGCCGTTTGACGTGCTGCCCGAACTGCCGGACGAGCGCCGCAAGCCGGCGCTGGGCAACCTGCGCCTGCTGGTGGCGGACGACAACCGCACCAGCCGCGAGGTGATCGCCAAGCTGATCCGCGCATGGGGCTGGCAGGCCGACGAGGTCGACTCCGGCGCGGCCGCGCTGCAGCGCTACCGCCAGAGCCAGCAGGCGCACCACGTGTACGACGTGGTGCTGGCCGACTGGCACATGCCCGGCATGGACGGGCTGGCCACGGCCAAGGGCATCCGCGAGGCGGCGGCCGGCGCCAGGCAACCGATCGTGGTGATGGTCAACGCCTTCGCCCGCGACCACGCGGAGGAAATCTCCAACGCGCCGGAGGCCGACGTGGTGCTGGTCAAGCCGATCACCAGCTCCAACCTGTTCGACGCGCTGCACCAGGCGCTGGTGGCCAAGAGCGACGGCCAGCCGCAGCCGGTGGCCGATCCCGGCATCGCCGGCAGCCTGAGCGGGCATCACTTCCTGCTGGTGGAGGACAACGCGCTCAACCAGGTGGTGGCGCGCGGCATCCTCGAACACGCCGGCGCCACGCTGGACGTGGTGGGCGACGGCCGCCAGGCGGTCGACCTGCTGCGCACCAGCGCCAGCCGCTACGACCTGGTGCTGATGGACATGCAGATGCCGGTGATGGACGGCTTCACCGCCACCCGCGTGCTGCGCCAGCAACTGGGCCTGACACTGCCCATCATCGCCATGACGGCCGGCGTGCTCGGTTCCGAACGGCTGCGCAGCCAGGAGGCCGGCATCACCGATTTCATTCCCAAGCCGATCGAGGTGGACGAGATGCTGGCGGTGCTGCGGCGCCACCTGCCGTCCAAAGCGCCCGCGCAGGACGAGCTGCTGGCCGCGATGGCCGCCGCAGTGGCGCCGGCCG
>NZ_WWCX01000133.1:0-12065 GCF_009857655.1 Duganella vulcania | reverse complement strand
CCCGCGTGGGCGCCAGCGGCACGCCGCGCTCCCATGCGCCGCTGCGCACATGCCGGTCCAGCGCCGGCAGCCGGCGCGCCGCCGACAGCAGCAGCGTCAATGCCAGATCCGCCACGTCGTCGGTCAGCACGCCCGGCGTGTTGGTGACAAAAATGCCACGCGCGCGGGTCGCGTCCAGCGCCACCGCGTCCACGCCGATGCCGTTGACGGCGACGATCTCCAGCCGTGGCAACTGCTCCAGCAGCGCCGGGCCGATGCCGATCGCGCCGGTCGTCAGCACGCCGCGTATGCCCGGCGCCACAGCGGCCAGCCATTCCGGCTGCGCCTCGCAGGGCTGGCGCCACAGATGATGGCAGTGGAACGCCTGCTCCAGCCGTTCCATGACCGCCGCCGACGGACTCGCCGCCAGCACCAATATTTCCGGTTTCATATCGCTATCCTCGTCCATGTGACGATTGTACAAGGGACGGCGCACAACGTGCTTTGCATGGACTTTCCGCCGGCATTTCCGTATGCTGGAAGCACCTTCCTGGAGCGCGCCCCGATTTGAACGTCCACGCCGCCACACCGCACCGTCCCGCCGCGCGCCGCTGGCTGCTGGCGGCGCTGGCGGCCTGCATGATGATGTGCGGGCCCGCCATGGCTGCCCCAGGGCGCTGGGACCAGCTGGCCACGCCGCTGTTCGAGCACCTCGGCCTGGAACAAGGGCTGCCGCACCCGATCGGCCTGACGCTGGCGCAGGACGGCGACGGCTACATCTGGGTCGGCACGCAGAGCGGCCTGGCGCGCTGGGACGGCTATCACATGCGCAGCTTCCACCACGACGCCGCCAATCCGGCCTCGCTGCCCGGCGATTTCGTCCAGGTGCTGCACGTGGATGTGCGCGGCCGGCTGTGGGTGGGCACGGCGGCCGCGGGATTGAGCATGTTCGACCGCCGCACCGAACAATTCAGCCGCCCCAGCGACGAATTGGGCAAGGGCCAGATCAGCGCCATCGCCAGCGACGCCAAGGGCAACCTGTGGCTGGGCACACCGAAGGGCCTGAAATACTACGACACCGTCCAGGGCACGGTGCGCCTCTACAGCCACGAGGAACATCCCGGCCTGCCCGACAACCAGATCCGCGCCCTGCTGGTGGACCGCGCCGGCACGCTGTGGATAGGCTCCGCCACCGGCCTGTCGCGCCTGCGCGACGGCGGCGCCATCACCCCGGTCCCCGTCAACGGCGACGCCCACGGCGCCTGGACCGACACCGTCCTGTCGCTGGGCGAGAACAGCGTCGGCCAGATCGCCTTCGGCACGCTCAAGAGCGGCGTCGGCGTGGTCGACGCGGCCTCCGGCCGGGGCCACCTGCTCACCATTGCCGGCGTCAAGGAACTCCAGGCCAACATGGTGCTGGCGGTGGTCGAATCGACGCCCGGCACCTGGTGGGCCAGCACCTACGGCGGCGGCGTGGTGGAGTTCCGCAACGGCCAGGGGCGCCGCATCCTGCACCAGCCGGCGGTGCCGCCAAGCCTGAGCAACGACCGCGCCGCCGCCCTGCTGCGCGACCGCAGCGGCATGATGTGGGTGACCACCGAGCGTGGCGTCGACCTGTTCGATCCCCACAACGAGAGCGTCGACTCGGTGTTCGGCGCCCAGGGCGCGCCGGAAGCGGCGGTCACCGCGCTGATGACCGACCGCCAGGGCCAGGTGTGGATCGCGCTGGCCGACCAGGGCATCGACATCGTGCGGGCCGACGGTTCGCGCCGCGCCGCGCTGCGCCCCGACCCCGCCCATCCCGACAGCGCGCTGCCCAACCGGATGGTGTTGTCGCTGGCCGAAGCCGGCGGCGGCGAGGCATGGATCGGCACCCAGCTGGGCCTCTACCGCACCCGCGACGGCGCGCGCGGGGTTCGCCGCATCGCGCTGCCCGAGCCGAATCCCTCGCCGCGCATCGGCACCATCCTGAACCGCAAGGGCGAACTGTGGCTGGGCACCTTCGACGGCCTGCTGCGCTACGATCCGGTCGCGGGCACGGTGCGCCGCTACGTGCAGGGAGCGGCCGACGCCGGAGGCCTGACCGACAACCGCATCCACGCGGTGGTGCCCGGCGCCGGCGGCGGCTTGTGGATCGCCACCCGCAACGGCTTGAACTGGCTCGATCCCGACACCGGGAAGGTGGAACAGATCCACGCCCAGCCCGAGCTGCCGTCCGCGTTGTCGGAGGCGGTCCTCCTCTCGCTGGCGCTGGACACGCGCGGCCGCCTGTGGGTGGGCACCTACGGCGGCGGCATCTGCGTGATGACCGGACGCGATGCGCATGGCGCGCCGGTGTTCCGCCGTATCGCCACGCTGGGCGGGCAGGCAGCCGGCAGCATCATGTCGCTGCAGGCCGATCCCGTGGGCCGCATCTGGGCCGCCACCGCCGACAGCATCGCCGTGATCGACGTGGACTCGTTCAAGGCGCGCGCGCTGACCCGCGCCGACGGCCTGGCGTTCCGCACCTTCTTCATCGGCGCCAGCACGGTCACGCCCGAACGCGACCTGGTGTTCGGCGCCACCGCCGGCATGGCGGTGGTCTATCCTGGAAGGCTGAGCGACTGGGGCTTCCGCCCGCCGCTGGTGATCAGCGCGGTGCGGCGCGACCAGCAGACGATCACGCCCGGGCAGATGGCCAGCGACCAGGGTCCGACGCTGACCCTCAAGCCGGAGAACCAGGGCTTCGAGGTGGAACTGGCGGCGCTGGACTTTTCGGCGCCGCAGCGCAACCGCTATGCCTACCTGCTGGAAGGCTTCGACCAGCACTGGGTGGAGGCCGACGCCAGCCGGCGCATCGCCTCCTACAAGCACCTGCCGCCCGGCGTCTACCACCTGCGCATGCGGGGCAGCAACCGCGAAGGCATGTGGAACACCGAGGAACTGCAACTGCGGGTGGTGGTGCTGCCGGCCTGGCACCAGACCTGGTGGGCATGGCTCTGCTACCTCGCCGCCGCCTGCCTGCTGGCGTGGGGGCTGGTGCGCTGGCGCGTGCGCCAGCTGCACCACAAGGGCGAGCAGCTGCAGGCGCTGGTCTACTCGCGCACGCGGCACCTGGAAAAGCTCAACGCCATCGTCAAGTCGATCAACGAGCAGCTCGATTTCGACGCGCTGCTGCACACCATCCTGCACGAATCGACCGTCATCGAAGGCGTCGATTCGGCGATCGCGCTGGTGCGCGAGGCCGGCACCGAGACCTTGTCGCTGCGCGCCGCGTGGGGCCGCATCGACGCGGCGGCGGACGCCTACAACATCGACCTGCGCCAGGCCGAGCTGCGCTACGCGCCGGCCGACTGCATGATCGCGCAGGACATCTTCGAAGTCCACCGCCGGCACACGCTGCCCGGCGACGTGTGCGCCCTGCTGTCGGTGCGCGTGGTGATCGACGGCCAGGTCGAAGGCTACCTGGTGTTCAAGAACTACCAGTACCGCGCCACCTTCGCCGCCAGCGACCTCGATCTGCTCAAGGCGTTGAAGGAGCCGTTCGTGTCGGCCTACCAGAAGGCGCGCGCGCTGCGGCTGCTGGAACAGGCGCGCGCCAACGCCGAAGCGGCCACCCGCGCCAAGAGCGACTTCCTGGCCAACATCAGCCACGAGATCCGCACGCCGATGAACGCCATCCTCGGCTTCGCCGGCCTGGGCACGCACCTGGACCTGCCGCCGCAGCCGCTGGACTACTTCCGCAAGATCGGCCGCGCGGGCCAGAGCCTGCTGGAGATCATCAACGACGTGCTGGACTTCTCCAAGATCGAATCGGGCAAGCTGGAACTGGAAGCCCTGCCCTTCGACCTGCCCGACACCCTGAGCCAGCTGGCCGACCTGTTCGCGTGGCGCGCCGCCGAGCGCGGACTGGAACTGGTGATCTGGGCCGCGCCGGACGTGCCGTCCAACCTGCTGGGCGATCCGCTGCGGCTAAGCCAGATCCTGGTCAACCTGGTCGGCAACGCGCTCAAGTTCACGGCGCGCGGCCACATCGAGCTGCGCGTGGAGCGCGACCACGGCGCGCCGGTGCCGGCGGACGCCTTGGGCCAGGCGCCCGTGGCGCTGCGCTTCGTGGTCGAGGACAGCGGCCTGGGGATCAGCAGCGAGCAGCAGGCCCGCCTGTTCCAGGCCTTCGCCCAGGCCGACGCCAGCACCACGCGCCTGTACGGCGGCACCGGCCTGGGGCTGGCGATCTCGCAGCAGCTGGTGCGCAAGATGGGCGGCGTGATCCAGGTCGACAGCGAACCTGGCGTCGGCAGCAGCTTCAGTTTCACCGTGGCGCTGCAGCCGGCCGCCGACCAGACGCCGCGCCAGGCGCCGCTGCCGCCGTCGGTGCTGGGCAAGCGCGTGCTGGTGGTGGACGACAGCGAGGCGGTGCGCCACATGCTCAAGATCCAGCTGGCCAGCATGGGCCTGAAGCCGCGCGCGGTGGCCTCGGGCACGGCGGCGGTGGCGGCCATGCAGCTCGAACCCTATGACATCCTGATGATGGACGCCGCCATGCCGGACCTGGACGGCATCGAAACCCTGCACCGCATCGCCGACGATCCGCAGCTGTCGGCGGTGCCGGCGGTGCTGATGGTGACCGCCTACGCGCGCGAGCACGATCGCGCCACCGCCGAACAAAGCCGCGTGATGCCCTTCATCGACAAGCCGGCCAGTCCCTACCTGCTGCGCGGCGCCGTGCTGGCGGCGCTGGGTATCGAAAGTGGCCAGCCGGCCGTCAAGCTGGCGGCGCCGCCGTCGCTGGCGGTGCAGCGCATCCGCGGCGCGCACGTGCTGGTGGTGGACGACAACAGCATCAACCAGCAGGTGGCCAGCGAGATCCTGCAGCGCGCCGGCGTCAAGGCGGACCTGGCCGCCAGCGGCGAAGAAGCCGCGCGCATGACCGCAGCCGGCGCCTACGACGCGGTGCTGATGGACATCCAGATGCCGGACATGGACGGCTACCAGGCCACGGCCCTGATCCGCGCCGACCAGGCCCACGGCAAGCTGCCCATCATCGCCATGACCGCGCATGCGGTGGCCGGCTACCGCGAGCGCTGCCTGGAGATGGGAATGAACGACTACGTGACCAAGCCGATCGATCCCGACACCTTGTACGCGGTGCTGGCAACCTGGGTCGAACCGAGCCAGGCGCGCGCCGAGGCGGCCGACCTCGCGCCGGCCCGCGGCGTGCCGGACGTGGCCTCGTCCATCGCGGTGCGCGGCATCGACATGGCGGCGGCGATGGAACGGCTGGGCGGCCAGAGCCGCCTGCTGGAGCGCTTGCTGGGGCTGTTCGCCAAGGACTTCGGTGCGAGTTTGCAACAGATTCAAGATGCAATCGACCACGGCGACTTCCTGAAAGCGGCCGACCAGGTGCACAAGATACGCGGCGCGGCCGGTAACATCTCGGCAACGGATTTGTTCGAGACGGCCACCGCGCTGGAAGACCGTTTGCGCGACGATCCCCCTGCGCTGACCGATTTGCTGATGGCTTTCGCGCAAGCGTTCGATGTCGTGATGGAAAGTGCCCGCATGAACGCGGACGGGCCGCCCAGCCGCGCCAGCGAACTGGCCCGGACCGGCTAGCGTTTTGACAGTGACGAATCCGCTTGAGATGGCGCCGGCTTTGGCCTACGATGATCTTGCGTTTCGACACGCGACATTTCCATATACCCACACGAAAGGTTCAGACATGGCCATGCACTCCCCGCAAGATCTCGATCTGCTGCTGTCCAAGCTGTCCGGCGACGACGAGTTCCGCACCAGCTTTCTGAAAGATCCGCAGCTGGCGTTGGGCACCCTGGGCATCGAGCTTGATGCCGACAAGATTCCCGCCCTGCGCAGCCTGCCCGCCAAGGAAGTCTTCATCGCCAGCCGCCACGCCATCAAGGGCAAGCTGGAAAACGCCGCCGGCGCGGTTCCGTTCTTCCTGTCGGGCCAGCGCTAGCCCCGTGGGTTACGGTGGGGCCTACGGTTCGTAGCGCAATTCCACCGTATCCCGCGCGCCGGACGCCGGTCCGCAGCCGCATACGGCGATCACCATGTCCTTCAACGGATCGAGTCCGAACACCCGCTCGATATCGATCTCGTTCACCGCCGCCGTCACAAAGGCCGGCATACCCGCCTCGGTGGCCAGCAGATAGAAAGTCTGCGACAGATGGCCGGCATCGAGCAGCAAGGCGCGGTAGGCCTTGGCGTGGTTGCGGTACTTCCAGAAGTTGCGCTCCACCCGCGCCGCCAGCACCACCATCATCGGCGCATCGACAAACCAATCCTGGTCGGCCACCATGCGCAGCGCCAGTTCCGCGGTTTGCGCGGTGTCCATCGCCGCCAACGGCTCCAAGGCGTGACGCACCGGATGGTAGTGATACAGCCCGGGCGCGATGCCCTCCACGCGCTGCGCCAGCACGTAGGCCTCCACCGGATGCAGTCCGCCGGCCGAGGGGCTGAGCTTCTTGAGCACGAAGGCGTCGGGCGCCATTTCACGCTCGCCCTGCGAACCGAAGGCGCGCTGCAGCAGCCGGGCGACGGTGGCGATCGGCAGCACGGCGGCGGGATCGAAATTGCGGCCGGTGTAGCGCTGGAACAGCGTGTCGTCCAGGCGCGCGCGGTCGGGATACGGCAGCGCGATGGCCTCGCCCTCGGCGCAGCGTTCGATGACCGGGCCGGGTGGCGTGCCGTATGAAACCACCAGTTCTTCAAAGCTGGGGAACTGCATGCCCTTGTCGACCCGCATGTCGCCCCAGCGGCTGAACACGTGCGCGGCGGCCGACAGGGGCCGCCAGTTCTGGGAGCGCAGCGTTTCGTCGCGTTCGCGGAAGCGGGCGTCGTCGCCGATCAGCAGGCCGCATTCGAGCAGGCGGGCGATCACGGCGGCGCCGTACTGCTGCGCGCAGTCGGCGCTTTCCTGCCACAGCGTCAGGCCGATGCCGCCCAACGCCGCCACCTCGTCCGGCGTGACCTCGACCTCCTCGCCCAAGTGCGGCGCCAGCGCCATCCAGCGCATGGAGGCGCCGAGCGGTCCATCGCCGGCAAACAGCGCTGTCCAGTCGATATCCAAATCCTCTCGGGGTTCCAGGAACAACACGGCGCAACGTCTGATCAGCATGATGGACTCACCTTGAAAGTTAGCCTTGCAAACTCCAGCGGCCTAATGCGGTGTAAGGCAGGTTCTGGCCGATGTGGCTGTGGACCAGCACCAGTTCGCGCACCGTCCACTCGACCGGAGCGACGGCTTGCGGCGGGACCGTCACATCATCGTACAGCAGTGTGACGTGCGGCGTATAGCTGGCCGGGTTGCCGGGCAGCCCGGCCTTGCGCAGAGCTGTCGCGAGACTTTTATACAGGGAGTCAAGGCCGCCCACGCCGTCGCCGCCGGCCAGCACGAACGGGCGGTGGCGGGCACGGTTGACGAAGGTCTGTGCCATGTCGAAGCGGACGGCGAAAGGCGCCGTTGCCGCCGCCACCGAAGCGGCTGCCTGCCCTGCCCGCGCGAGCAGGCTGTCGGGCATGCCGGGAAAGTCGCCCAGGTTGCACAGCGTGGCGTGCAGGCGCGCATCGGCGATGGGACGGCCGCGCATGGCGTGTGCGGTCTTCAGTTCGGCGGTGAGGTTGTGGATGCGGGCGATGGCCGCGGCGTCGGGCAGGACCGCAAAGAAGATGCGGTCCGTCAGCTGTGGTTCGGGCTCGAAGCCCGGCAGTAAGGTCTGTTGTGTCATGGGTCTCAGTTTAACGCTTGACAGCGTCGATTACAACTGTAATCATTTGCAGCGATTACACCTGTAAATGAAAGAGCATATGAAAGCCATCCCGCAGATCAGCGAAGCAGAATCGGTCGTCATGGAGGCGCTGTGGACGCATAGCCCGCGCAGCGCGGAGGACGTCGCCAGCGCCATCGGCGACGAACGCGCCTGGCAGGAATCCACCGTCAAGACCTTGTTGAACCGGCTGCTGCGCAAGAACGCCGTCAAGGTGCAGAAGGACGGGCGGCGCTACCTCTACTCGGCGGCGATCACGCGCGAGCAATGGCTGCACAGCGAAAGCAAAGGCTTCCTGGACCGGCTGTTCGACGGCCGCCTGGCGCCGATGGTGGCGCACTTCAGCCGCCATCGCAAATTGAGCGCGGCCGACCTGCAGGAGCTGAAACGGTTGATCGGGGAGCTTGATGCCGACAAATGATATCGCCGTCCTGCTGCCTGGACTGCTGCCGGCCCTGCTGCGCGCCACCGTGGTGCTCAGCCTGGCCGTGAGCGCGGTGTTCGCGTTGCGGCTGCCGCTGCGCCGCTGCTTTGGTCCCGGCGTCGCCTACGCCGCCTGGCTGGCGGCGCCCCTGTGTACACTGGCCGCGTTGATGCCCGCCGCGCCGGAAGGCAGCGTGCTTGCGCTGCGCGCGACGCCATCCGGGCTGTCATTCGCCACAACGATGCAGGAGCTGGCGCCGGTTGCCTCATCGATGGGAGCACGTGCTTATATCGTTCTGGCCTGGCTGGCGGGCGTCCTTGGCGCCGCCGCGCTTCAGATAATCCGGCAACGGTCCTACCTGCGCAGCCTCGGCAAGCTGACGCGGCGCGGCGGCATCGCCTATGCCGACTCGCCGCATGCCGGCCCCGCGCTGGTCGGTTTGTGGCGGCCCATCGTGGTGGTGCCGGCGGACTTCGACGACCGCTACACACTCGAGGAGCGAGAGCTGATCCTGGCGCACGAACGCGCCCACGCCAGCCGCCGCGACCCGGTCGCCAACGCGGCTGGCGCAGTCTTGCGCTGCCTGAACTGGTTCAATCCCCTGGCCCATGTCGGCGAACGCCTGATGCGCGCGGACCAGGAATTGGCTTGCGATGCCGGCGTCATGCGCCGCCACCCCAACGCGCGCCGCAGCTACGCCAACGCGATGCTCAAGACCCAGTTATCGGCAAACGCAGCCCCCCTGGCATGTCAATGGCAATCCACCCACCCGCTGAAAGAGAGAATCATGAGCTTGAACCAGACCACACCGTATGCCCTGCGTATGACCGGACGCCTGCTGATCGCCGCCGCGATGGCAACAGGCGGCTGGGCCGCCTGGGCGGCGCAGGAAGCCCCCAAAGGCGAGCTGTACGACATCGCGATGAAACTGAACGTGGACGGCGCCAAGAGTGCCCCTCACCTGCATACCCGCAGCGATGAACCGGCAAGTTTCCGCAGCGGTGAAGGCGCGCAGCAATGGCAAGCGCAGCTCACGCTCAAGCCGGCCGACAACGGCAAGATGTTCATCAGCGCCCTCGTGAAGCATGCCGGCAAGCCGGTCAGCAAGCCGGGCCTGCTGGTGGCGCTGGGCGAACCGGCCACAGTCAAGATCGACACGGAAGACAAGTCGCACATGGAAATGGAACTGACGGTGACGCAACTGCCGAAATATGCCCAACGACAAAAAAACTAACTTTTGGTGAAAAATAATACATTTACCGCAATGTTTACGATAGGATATTGTTTCCTGGCCGTAGGCCATATTCCCAAGGAGAAACCATGAAATCGAAAATGATCATTGCAGGTTTGATTGCAGCGGTATGCGCAGCGAGCGCACTGGCCGCGCCGGCGCCATACATGTGGTACAAGAGCAAGCTGAACGGCTCCCTGGCCTGCTCCAACGCCTACATGGGCAGTGGCTGGGAACCGCAACCGCAGCTGGGCACGTTTAAAAACGCCGCCTGCCGCTAATCAACTTTGGGGTCAAGTCTGACATTCGGACACGGCCTCCGCCGTAGCAGGCCGCTACGGCGGAGGCCGTGTCCGAATGTCAGACTTGACCCCAATTTTCTGTTTGAACGTCGGACATAAACCGAATTTTATTTGACGCGCTGTTTCTCCAGCTTGCGTGCCAGGGTGCGGCGGTGCATCCCTAGCCGGCGCGCGGCTTCCGAGATGTTGAAGTCGGTCTCGGCCAGTACTGTGTGGATGTGCTCCCACTCCAGCGTCTTGACCGACGTGGCGCGGTTGGTCAGCTCCAGCTCGGCGGCGCCCGCGACGTGCTCGAAGGCGGCTTCGATGTCGTCGGTGTTGGACGGCTTGGCCAAGTATTGGCAGGCGCCCAGCTTGATCGCTTCCACCGCCGTGTTGATGCTGGCGAAGCCGGTCAGCACCACGATCAACATTTCCGCATCGTGTTGATGCAGCATCTGCACGCACGCCAGCCCCGACGAGTTCCCCTTGAGCTTGAGATCCACCACCGCGTAGCCCGGCGAATGATCGACCAGCAGCCCGCTCGCTTCATCCACGTTTTCGGCCAGCAGCACCTTGTACCCGCGCCGCTCGAACGAGCGCCCCAGCGTGCGGGCGAAGGCGGCGTCGTCCTCGACCAGCAACAGCACGCGTTCTTCTTCAGTAGTCATATTGATTCGTTTCCGGTTTGATTTCAATCTCGGACAGCGGCAGCGTCAGCCGCACCAGCGCGCCGCCGTGCGGCAGGTTCGACGCCGTCACCGCGCCACCCAGCGTGCGCGCGACGTTCACCACCAGGAACAGCCCCAGGCCTCCGCCCGGCCGTCCCTTGCTTGAATTGTAGGGCTTGCCCAGCTGCGCCAGGATCGCCGGCGCGAAACCAGGCCCGGCATCGGTCACCTGCAGCACCAGCTGATCGTCCTTCACGCTGGCCTCCATGCGCAGCCATTGCGGCGAGGCTTCCAGCGCATTGTCCAGCACGTTGCAGATCATTTGCTTGAGCGTCGAGTCCGATACCACCGGATGGTCCGGCACGATGCGATTGTCGTATTCAAAATCCACCACCGGCCGCCCCACCCGCCATTCCGCCACCAGATCCGCCAGGAAGGTGTTGACGGTGGTGGCCGCCGACGATTCGCCGCGGGTCTCCCCCGCCGACAGCAGGATCCCGCTGACGATGGATTTGCAGCGCATGAGCTGGGTCTGCATCTCGCCGATCTCTTCCAGCAGCTCGCCGTTGGCCTTGAACTCGGGCATGTGCTTCCAGTCGCCCAGGATCACCGCCAGCGTCGCCAGCGGCGTTCCCAGTTCGTGCGCGGCGCCCGAGGCCAGCAGCCCCATGCGAATGATGTGGTCTTCCTCGGCCGCGCGCTGGCGCAGGTCGGCCAGCTTGGTGGCCGTCACCCGCATGTTGCGCATGATGCGCGTGATGAAGATGACCAGCAGCGCAGCATCCAGCACGAAGCAGATCAGCATGCCCTGCACGTACAGGCTGAGGATGCCGCGCGCGTGGTCCAGCGGCAGCGACAGCGGCTCGGAGAACAGCGCCAGCCCGGCGATGCAGGTGCCGGTCACGCCGACGATGGTCCAGGTCGACCATGCTTCCAGCAGCACCGCGCCCAGGATCACGTGCAGCAGGTACAGGAACACAAAGGGATTGGTGGCGCCGCCGCTCAGGTAGAGCTGCGCCGTCAGGCTGGCGATGTCCACCGTCAGCGCCAGCAGCAGCTCGCTGTTGGACACCACCTGGTTTTCCTGCCAGCGCAAGGTGCTGGCGATGTTGAACGCGATCAGGCACGCCAGCACGTTGAGCATGGCCGGCAGCGGCAGGCGCACGTCGAACACCATGGTGGCGGCGAAGATGGTGGTGATCTGGCCGATCACGGCGATCCAGCGCAGCTGGATCAGCTGCTGCATGTTCTTGTGCCCGGCCGCGTGGGTGATGGTGTTGGCCGAGGCCTTCACCTCGGCCAGCGGCTCGATGACCGGCGCGTTCGGCCGGCCCCTGTCATACGGATTATCGTTTTTCCTTGCCATTTATGCTTGTTTTTTTGATTTGCGCCCCTCGCGGACGACCCATGCCGCGCCGCCGACTATCATCAGCGCCAGCGCGTACCAGGTGACAGCATAAACCAAATGGTTGTTGACGAAGGAAACTACCGTCAGTCCGCCCAGTGGTTCGCCCTCCTCCGGCGCGCCGGGAGCGGCGTCGGCATCGACGAAATACGGCGCCACGGCCGGCAATCCGCGCGCGCGGGCGATGGCTTGCACGTCGCGCGTGTACCAGTAGTTGCGGGCCGGCTCATTGGCGCGCAGGCGGCCGCCCGCCTCGCCCAGCCGCAGCAGGCCGGTGACGGTGACCGTGTCGCCGCCGCGCGCGCAGG
>NZ_WWCX01000132.1:0-12170 GCF_009857655.1 Duganella vulcania | reverse complement strand
CCCTGCGCCTCGGCCGCCGCGCCGACCAGGGCGCGCGCCAGCGGATGGCCGCTGCCGGCGTCCAGCGCGGCCGCCACCTGCAGGCAGAAGTCGGACTGCATCAGGCCCAGCTGCTGGATTTCGTGCAGCACCGGACGGCCGTAGGTCAGCGTGCCGGTCTTGTCGAACACCACGTGGGTGGCGCGGTGCAGCGTTTCCAGCGTCTGCGGGCCGGTCACCAGCACGCCCTGGCGCAGCAGCGCGTCGGTGGCGGCGGCCAGCGCGGTGGGCGTGGCCAGCGACAGCGCGCACGGGCACGACACCACCAGCACCGCGATGGCGATCGGCCAGGCGCGGCGGGCGCTGTCGCCGTCCAGCCAGAACCAGAAGACAAAGGTGGCCAGCGCGAACAGCAGCAGCGCCAGCACGAACCAGCCGGCCACGTCGTCGGCCCACTGGGCGATGCGCGGCTTGTCGCGGCCGGCGCGGTCGATCAGTTGCACCAGGCGCGACATGGTGCTGTCCTGGGCAATGCGCGTCACGCGCGCCAGGATCACCGAGCCGGCGTTGATGGCGCCGCCCGGCAGCGCGTCGCCCACGTCCTTGGCCACCGGCGCGCTCTCGCCGCTCAGCAGCGACAGGTCCAGCACGGTGCGGCCGTCGACAATGACGCAATCGGCCGCCACCGCCTCGCCCGGCTTGATCATGATGACGTCGTCCACCGCCAGCGCGGCGGCCTTGACCAGGCTGGCCGCGTGGCTGTCCGGATACTGTTCCAGCAGCGTGGCCGAGGCCGGCAGCGCGTGCTGCAGGCGCTCCAGCGCGGCGCCGGCCTTGCGGCGCGCGCGCAGCTCCAGGTGGCGGCTGCACAGCAGCAGGAAGATGAACATCGTGACCGAATCGAAATACACTTCGCCCTGGCCGCGCACGGTGGCCACCACGCTGGCGCCAAACGCGGCCGCGATGCCCAGCGCCACCGGCACGTCCATGCCCAACGTGTGCGCGCGCAGGCTGGACCAGGCGCCGCGCCAGAACGGCAGCGCCGAGTAGCAGATGGCCGGCACCGTCAGCAGCAGGCTGGCCCAGCGCATCAGCGCGGCCATGCTGTCGTCCAGCGTGCCGGCGTCGGCCAGGTAGGCCGGCGCCACGTACATCATCACCTGCATCATCGACAGGCCGGCCACGAACAGCTGGCGGCCCAGCGTCCTGGCGGCCTTGCGTTGCTGCTCGCCGTGGCGCTCGGCGTCGTACGGATAGGCGGCGTAGCCGATCGCGTGCAGCGCGGCCAGGATGTCGCCGGGCTGGCAGGCCGCGCTGCGCCAGCGCACGTACAGGCGCTCGGTGGCGACGTTGAGCTGGGCGCTTTCCACGCCCGGCAGCTTGGCCAGGCGCTGTTCGATCAGCCACACGCAGGCGGCGCAGCGGATGCCCTCGACGGTCAGCGTGGTTTCGCGGCTGTCCTCGTCCAGCGCGAAGCGCGGGTCGGCGTTGTCGTACAGGCGCAGCTCGGGCGGCAGCATCTGCGCGCCCTCGGCGCTGGCGGCAAAGGCCGAGCGCTCGCGGTAGTAGGATTCCTGGCCGAGGTCGACAATGGTCTGCGCCACCGCCGCGCAGCCGGGGCAGCACATGGCGTGCTCGGCGCCGGCGATGCGCACGGTCCAGGCGGGATTGACGGCGGCCGGCAGCGCCAGGCCGCAGTGGTAGCAGACGCCGGCGGCGGCGGCCGGCGGCGCGAAGGTGCTCATTGATGTGGTGTCAGGCATAGGGTATCCATCCAGTCGGGCGCGATGCCGCCGGCCGCGCGGGCCAGGCCCAGCACGCCGAAGGCCAGCACCAGCAGGCCGCAGGCGATGCGCACGCGGCGCTGTTGCAGGGCGCGTTGCAGGCGGGCGCCGGCAAGGCCGAGGCCGGTCAGCATGGGCAGCGTGCCCAGGCCGAAGGCCAGCATGACGGCGGCGCCGTCGCCGGCCGAGCCGCTCAGCATGGCGGTCAGCAGCACGCTGTAGACCATGCCGCACGGCAGCCAGCCCCACAGCGCGCCCAGCGCGAAGGCCTGGTGCGGGCGGGTGGCCGGCATCAGCGATTTCATCATCGGCGCGATCACCGGCTGGGCGCGCGTCCACAGCACGCGGCCGCCCTGCTCCAGCACGGCCAGGCCGCGCCAGGCGTCCATCAGGTACAGGCCCAGCGCCACCAGCATCAGGTTGGCCAGCCAGTAAAAGCCCAGCTGCAGGCCGGCCAGCGAGGCGACGCTGTGGGCGCCGCCGGCCAGTCCGCCGGCCAGCGCGCCGGCCGCCATGTAGCTGGCGATGCGGCCGGCGTTGTACGACAGCACCCGCGTCAGCGCGCTGGCCTGGGGCACGGCCACGATGGGGATCACCGTGCGTGGCGGCGGCGCGGTGCCGACCGACAGCGCGCCGACGATGCCGCCGCACATGCCGACGCAGTGGACGCTGCCCGCGAGGCCCACCACCATCACCGGCAAGAGCTGGAGTGCGTTCATGGCGGGGTCAGATCGTCTTCGAGTAGCGCAGCGGTTGCGGGCCGTCGCTGCGCGGCAGGCTCAGGTAGCGGTCGAACACCATGCAGATATTGCGGATCAGCAGGCGGCCCTTGGCCGTCACCGTGATCCATTGCTCGTCCACCTGCACCAGGCCGTCGTCCTCGAAGGCGCGCAGCTTGTCGAGCTCGGCCGCGAAGTATTGCGGGAAGCGGATCGGGTAGGCTTGCTCGATGGACGAGATCGACAGCTCGAAATTGCACATCAGTTTTTGAATGACGATGCGGCGCAGCAGGTCGTCGGTGTCGAGCTTGATGCCGCGCGTGACCGGCAGCTTGCCGTCGTCGAGCTTTTCGTAGTACGCCTCCAGCGTTTTCTCGTTCTGGCTGTAGGTGGCGCCAACCGCGCTGATGGCCGACACGCCGCACGAGATCAGCTCGGCCTCGGCGCGCGTGGAGTAGCCCTGGAAGTTGCGCTGCAGCCGGCCCTGGCGCTGCGCCACGGCCAGCTCGTCGTCCGGCTTGGCGAAGTGGTCCATGCCGATGTAGACATAGCCGGCCGCGCACAGGCGGCGGATGCACAGCGCCAGCAGGTCCAGCTTGACGGCCGGCGTCGGCAGGTCGGCCTCGGCGATGCGGCGCTGCGGCTTGAACAGGTGCGGCAGGTGGGCGTAGTTGTACAGCGCGATGCGGTCGGGATTGGCGGCGATCACCTTGTCGAGCGTCTGCTCCATGCTGGCCATGGTCTGCTTGGGCAGGCCGTAGATCAGGTCGATGCTGATGGAACGGAAGCCGGCCGCGCGCGCCGCGTCCATCACGGCGCGGGTCTCGGCCTCCGGCTGGATGCGGTTGACGGCCTTCTGCACCTCGGGGTCGAAGTCCTGCACGCCCAGGCTGATGCGGTTGAAGCCCTGCGCCCGCAGCGAATGCACGCGCTCGACGCTGACGGTGCGCGGATCGATCTCGATCGAGTACTCGCCCTGGGCGTCGGAGGCGAACTGGAAGTTCTCGTGCAGGTGGGTCATCAGGTCGCCCATCTGGCGGTCGCTCAGGTAGGTCGGCGTGCCGCCGCCGAAGTGCAGCTGCTCGATCTGGCCCATGCCGGCGAACAGGCGGCCCTGCATGTCGATCTCCTGCTTCAGGTAGCCGAGGTAGGTGGCGGCCTTGCTGTGGTCCTTGGTGACGATCTTGTTGCAGCCGCAGTAGTAGCAGATGGTGTCGCAGAACGGGATGTGGATGTACAGCGACAGGGGCCGCTGGCTGCGGCGCATGCGCAGGCCGGCCACCGCCTCCAGGAACTGGCCGTAGCCGAATTCCGGCTGGAAGCGGTCGGCGGTCGGGTACGAGGTGTAGCGTGGGCCGGACTGGCTCAGCTTGCCGATGATGGCGGCGTCGAATTCGACGTCGGGGAAGGCGCCGCCGGTGTGGCTTACAGTGGTGTTCATGGTCATGCCGCGAGGCGTTTCATCGGTTGAGGTTGAGAGGTGGCGCGCAGCGGACGCACCTTGCGCGTGGTGCCGAACTTGAACAGGCTGACGGCCTGGGTCAGGCCGCCCGCTTCCATCGCCAGGCTGGCGGTGGCGGCGGCCGCCTCCTCGACCAGCGCGGCGTTCTGCTGCGTGACCTGGTCCATGTGGGCGATGGCGGCGTTGACCTGGTCGACGCCGATGCTCTGCTCGTGCGAGGCCACCGAGATTTCACGCATGATGGCCGTCACCTGCTGCACCGAGGCCACCACTTCCTTCATGGTGGCGCCGGCGCGGTCGACCTGCACCATGCCGGCGCTGACCTTGCCGACCGAGACGTCGATCAGGTTCTTGATGTCCTTGGCGGCGGTGGCGCTGCGCTGGGCCAGGTTGCGCACCTCGCCGGCCACCACGGCGAAGCCGCGTCCCTGTTCGCCGGCGCGGGCCGCCTCGACGGCGGCGTTCAGCGCCAGGATGTTGGTCTGGAAGGCGATGCCCTCGATCAGGCCGATGATGTCGACGATCTTGCGCGAGGAGGTGTTGATCTCGTCCATGGTGGCGATGACGTCGGCGACGATCTCGCCGCCCTGCACCGCGACGTTGGAGGCGTTCTGCGCCAGCTCGTTGGCCTGGGCCGAGTTGTCGGCGTTCTGCTTGACGGTGGACGAGAACTGCTCGACGCTGGAGGCGGTCTCCTCCAGGCTGGCGGCTTGCGCCTCGGTGCGGCCGGACAGGTCGGCGTTGCCGGCGGCGATCTGGCGGGTGGCCACGGCCATGGTCTCGACGTTGGTGCGGACGTCGCGGATGGTGGCGATCAGGTTGCTGTTCATCTGCTGCAGCGCGCGCACCAGCTGGCCGACCTCGTCGGTGGCGTCGGTTTCGAACGAGCACGACAGGTCGCCGGCCGCGATCGAGCGCGCCCCCTGCAGCGCCCGGCCCAGCGGCTGCAGCACCGACACCCGCAGCGTGTACCACAGGAAGACGTTGATCAGCAGGCCGACAAAGGTGGCGGCGAAGATGCCGTAGCTGTTGCCGCCGCCGCCCATCAGCGCGGCCGCGCAGACGACCACCTGCAGCACGTTGACCACGCTGGTGGCCAGCCAGATGCGCATGGCCAGCGACACATGGCCCAGGCGCGACAGCAGCGAGCCGGCGCCGGTGCGGATCAGCTGGCCGTTCTTGATGCGCAGGCCGTGCTTGCCGCCGGCGCGGATCGCGCGGTAGGCCTGCTCGGCCTTTTCGATCTGGTGGCGCTCGGGCTTGACCCGCACCGACATGTAGCCGGTGGTCTTGCCGTTGTCGCGGATGGGGGTGATGTTGGCGCGCACCCAGTAGAAGTCGCCGTTCTTGCAGCGGTTCTTGACGATGCCGGTCCACGGCATGCCGGCCTGGATCGAGTGCCACAGGTCGGCGAAGGCCTCGGCCGGCATGTCCGGATGGCGCACGATGTTTTGCGGCGAACCCAGCAGCTCCGCCTCGCTGAAACCGCTGACTTGCACGAAGTAGGGATTTACATAGACAATATTGCCATTTAGGTCAGTCTTTGACACGATGGCCTGGTCATCCAGGACTTCCACTTCGCGGTTGCTGACGGGCTGATTGTTGCGCATACGAGGCTCCGAGGGATATATATTGCTTTATCGCAATTGATACGATCAGTTTACGGAGTCCGGTCGCCAATTTTATTGATGTGGATCAAAAATCCCCAGATTGGGGTTGACAAGGGAATCATGAAACTTCAACGCCCCGTCGGCATTTTCGACGCCGGCATCGGCAGCTACGCCATCGTCGAGCGCGTGCGGGCAGCCTTCCCGGCGCAGGACGTGCTGTATTTCGCCGACCGCGGCAGTTTTCCCTACGGCGCCAAATCGCCGCAACAGTTGCTGGAAGTGGTGCAACGTGCTACCGCGTTCCTGCACGGGCAGGGCTGCGTGGCGGTGGTGCTGGCGTCCAACGCGCCCAGCGTGGTGGTGCTGGAGCCGCTGAGGGCGGCGGCGGCGGTGCCGGTGATCGGCATCTTCCCGCCGGTGGCGGAGGCGGTGCGGCGCTCGGCCAGCGGCCGGGTGGCGGTGCTGGGGGTGCGCTCGATGGTGGACAGCGCGGCCATGCAGGCGTATGCGGCGGCCCACCGGGGCGCCGGCGAGGTGCTGCTGGTGAACGCGTCGGCGCTGGTGGAGCTTGTGGAAAACTTTGACTTTGTCCACAGGCCGCAGGCGACCCAGGCCGCCGTCGACCGTTTCATCGGCGAACTGCGCGCCGCCCATCCGCGGGTGGACGTGATGACGATGTCGTCCACCCATCTGCCGTGGCTCAAGCCCTGCTTCGAGGCGGCCGCGCCGGACGTGCAATTCCTCGACCCGGCCGACAGCGTGCTGGACGAGCTGGCGCCCCACACCAGCGCCGGCGCCGGCCTGACGCGCTGCGTGGCCACCGCCAGCGCCGAGCTGAGCCTGGAGGACTTCAACACCGCGTTGCGCGCGCTGGGCACGCCGCTGCAGGCCGAGCTGGTGGCCGTCGCTTAGCCGTCCACCTGGCCGTTCATCCTAGTCGCTCACGCTGAGCGGACGCAGCGTGCCGACCGCGTAGCCCTGGGCGTAGTCCAGGCCCAGCTCGCGCACCACGGCCAGGGTGGGCTCGTCCTCGACGTACTCGGCCACGGTGCTGATGCCCATCACATGGCCGACCTCGTTGATGGCCTTGACCATGGCGCGGTTGATGGCGTTGTTGGCGATGTCGCGGATGAACACGCCGTCGATCTTCAGGTAGTCCACCGGCAGCGCCTTCAGGTAGGCGAACGAGGACAGGCCGCTGCCGAAGTCGTCCAGCGAGAAGCGGCAGCCCAGCGCCTTCAGCCCGGCCATGAAATCCTGCGCCTTGATCAGGTTGGCGATCACGGCGGTCTCGGTGATCTCGAAGCAGATCTGCTCGGGCGCGACGTCGTGCTCGACGAACTGCTCGATGATGTAGTCGCGCAGGCCCTCGTCGCTCAGCGAGCTGCCCGACAGGTTGACCGAGTACTGGGCCGGCGCCGGCTGGCGCTGCGCCACATACGCCTGCTGCGGCCCCAGGCTGTCGCGCACGCTTTGCACGTGGCGGCACACGGCCCGTATCACCCAGCGGTCGATGGCGGTCATCATGTCGTAGCGTTCGGCGGCCGGGATGAAGGCGCCGGGCAGGATCAGCTCGCCCTTGGCGGGCTGGATGCGGATCAGCACCTCGTCGTGCCCGCCGCCATGGCCGCACAGGCCGACGATGGGCTGGGCGTACAGCCGGAAATACTGGTGCTCGAACGCCTCGTTCAGGCGCGACACCCACAGCATCTCGCCCTGGCGGCGCGCCAGCCGCAGGTCCGAATCCTGGTACAGGTGCACGCGGTTGCGGCCGCGCTCCTTGGCCAGGTAGCAGGCCTGGTCGGCGGCGATCAGCAGCTCGGTCATCGACTTGCTCAGGTGGTTGATCTCGACCAGGCCGATGCTCACGCCCAGCTCGAAGGTGTGGTCGTCCCACACGAAGCGGAAGTTCTTGATCGATTGCCGCAGCTGGTCGGCGATCAGCAGCGCCTGGTCGGGCGGGCAGTGCGGCAGCAGCACGCCCAGCTCGTCGCCGCCCAGGCGGGCCAGGATGTCGCTGTCGCGCATCTGCGTCTGCAGCATCTTGGCCAGCAGCTGCAGCAGCAGGTCGCCGGCGCTGTGGCCGCAGGTGTCGTTGACGATCTTGAACTGGTCCAGGTCCATGTACAGCAGCGCGTGCACGTGGTTGTCCTGCTTGGCGCTGTGCAGCGCGTCGGCGATCTGCACCTCGAACTCGCGCCGGTTGATCAGGCCGGTGAGCGTGTCGTGGCTGGCGTTCCACGACAGCTGCTTGCTGAGCTTGCGCTCGTGGCTGACGTCGCGGAACACCACCACCGCGCCCAGCAGCTCGCCGCGGTCGGACCAGATCGGCGCGGCCGACTCCTCCACCGCCACGTGGCGGCCGTCGCGCGTGACCAGCTGGTTGTGCGACGAGGCGCCGATGGCCTGCTTGAGCCGCAGGCATTGCAGCGCCGCGTGCTCCGGGATCGGCGCGCCGGTGTCGTCGATCAGCTTGAGCGTGGTGGAGATGTGCAGGCCGCGCGCCTGTTCCAGCGTCCAGCCGGTCAGCTGCTCGGCCACGTGGTTCAGGTAGTCGGTCACGCCGGCCGCGTTGGTGGTGATGACGCCCTCGCCGATCGAGCGCAGCGTGACGGCGGCCAGCTCGCGCTCCCGCGCGGTGGCCTGCTCGTTTTCCTTGCGCTCGGTGATGTCCCAGACGATGCCCAGCGTGCCGACCGGCACGCCGTGCTCGTCGCAGAACACGTGGGCCTTGGCGGCCAGCCAGTGGCGGCTGCAGTCGGGCCACTGCACGCGGTACTCGACCTCGTAGCCGGTGCGCTTGTCGACCGCCTCCTGCATGGTGTCGAGCAGGTGGTCGCGGTCCTCGGGGCAGACGATTTGCAGGAAGGTCGAGAACGGCTGCGACAGGTCGCCCGGCGGCAGGCCCAGCAGGCTGGTGCCGGCCGCGAACCATTTGACGGTGCTGTCGATGACCTTGCCGTTTGACAGTTCCGAATCCCAGATCATCATGCGCGCGGCGTCCAGGGCCATGCGCAGGTGCCGCTGTGCTGATTCCATACCGGCCTCCTTTCGCTGTTTGAGCGAAAGGACGGAAAAGAGTTCCGTGGCCGGCTGAAATTTTTTAAGCCGGATCAGCCCAGCTCGCCGGCGCCGCCGGTCTTGAGGGCCGCGACGTCGCGCACGTTCTTCTGCACCGCCACCGCCGCGAACAGGCTGAGCGCGAAGCCCATGGCGTAGAAGCCTTTTTCGCTGGGCGCCAGCGTGGCGTTGAACAGGCCCACGCCCAGCAGGCCGATGACCAGCAGGATCGAGGTCCAGCACAGGCTGAAGTACAGGCCGCTGACCGGGACGCCCTCGCTGCGGTCGCGCACCGATTTCTGCAGCGAGACGGCGGCGAACAGGCCGTACATCAGCAGCGTGAAGTAATAGCCTTTTTCGTTCAGCGCCATGGTGGCGTTCCACAGGCCGATCAGGTAGGTCAGGGCGCCGGCGATCAGGGCGACCCAGGAGGCGGCGATAAAGGCGGTGGTCGGGCCTTGGTGGTGGATATGGGCCATGTGTGCTCCTTGCAGTGGGGTGTGGCGGCGCCGGACGGCGCCCGCTGCGGGATCATATCAAAAAGGCCAATGTTATTTTCTGATAATTCGCAACAGTTTTCCGCCCACCATCACCACCGCCAGCGTCAGCGCGCCGGCGGCGATGCCAGCCAAGGCGTCCAGCGCGACCGGCGCGGCCCAGGCCAGCAGCGGCCCGGCCGCCGGCACCGTGGCCGCCGCCCCGGTGGCGTGGTGGATCAGGTCGTGGGCGCCGGGCAGGCCGTGGGTCAGGATGCCGCCGCCGACCATGAACATGGCCGCCGTGCCCACCACCGACAGCAGCTTCATCAGCTTGGGCGCGGCCGCCAGCAGCACCCGGCCCAGCGCGCGCACCGCGCTGCCGCCGCGCCGGCTCAGGTAGAGGCCGGCGTCGTCCATCTTGACGATGCCGGCCACGATGCCGTACACGCCCACCGTCATCACGACGGCGATGCCGGCCACCACCGTCACCTGCTGCAGGAAGCCGGCGTCGGCCACCGTGCCCAGCGCGATCACGATGATCTCGGCCGAGAGGATGAAGTCGGTGCGGATGGCGCCCTGGATCTTGTCCTTTTCCAGCGCCACCAGGTCGACGTCGGGATCGCTGACGGCGTCGGCCAGCTCGCCCAGGTGCTGGTCCTCCTGGTCCTGGTGCAGCAGGCCGTGGGCGATCTTCTCGAAGCCCTCGAAGCACAGGTACAGGCCGCCGGCCATCAGCAGCGGCGTGATGGCCCACGGCGCGAACGCGCTGATGGCCAGCGCGGCCGGCACCAGGATGGCCTTGTTCTTCAGCGAGCCGAGCGCCACCGCCCACACCACCGGCAGCTCGCGCTCGGCGCGCACGCCGGCCACCTGCTGGGCGTTGAGGGCCAGGTCGTCACCCAGCACGCCGGCGGTTTTCTTGGCCGCCATCTTGCTCATGAGGGCGACGTCGTCGAGGATGGAGGCGATGTCGTCGATCAGCGCCAGCAGGCTGGTGCCGGCCATTAACGTTGCTCCTGCGGGGTGTGGGTCATGGGATTTCCTTGGTTGATTTAGCAATCTTAACCGATGACGGGCCGGGCGGCGAAACGCCAACGCCGCTACAATGTGCTGACGACGCAGCACGGTGCTGCGGCCCACCGCACGGGACCACCATGAGCTTCGCCACCTGGATCACCTTTTTCATCGCCGCCTGCATCATCGCCGTCTCGCCCGGCTCGGGCGCGGTGCTGTCGATGTCGCACGGCCTGTCGTTCGGCGTGCGCCGCACCACCGCCACCATCCTCGGCCTGCAGAGCGGCCTGATGCTGCTGTTCTTCATTGCCGGCGCCGGCGTCGGCTCGCTGCTGCTGGCGTCCGAGGTGGCGTTCAACATCGTCAAGACGGTGGGCGCGCTGTACCTGATCTACCTGGGCCTGAGCCAGTGGCGCTCCAAGGTCAGCGTCAGCGCCCGGCAGGACCGCGCCGAGGTGGTGGTGCCGACCGCGCGCAAACGCTTCCTGACCGGCTTCCTGACCAACGCCACCAATCCCAAGGGCATCATCTTCATGGTGGCGGTGCTGCCGCAGTTCATCACCCAGGGCTCGCCGCTGCTGCCGCAGCTGCTGGTGATGGCGGCCACCATGTGCTGCATCGACCTGGTGGTGATGCACAGCTACGCCTTCCTGGCCTCGTCGATGCAACGCTTTTTCCGCGACGCCGGCGCCGTCAGGAAGCAGAACCGGGTGTTCGGCGGCCTGCTGATGGCGGTCGGCGCGGCCTTGTTCTTCGTCAAGCGCGGCGGCGCAAGTACCTGATTTTCCTATGATTTGTAACCCGGTGTAATCCCGGTAGTCGAATTGCCCGGCGCGGCGTTACATTAAAAACAAACTAGGAGACGCCGCCATGAGCCGCAAAATCATCCGTTCCGCCGTGCTGGCCGCCCTGGCCGGCGTTTGTTCGTTCGCGCTGGCGGATCCGCCCGCCATGGTCGGCCGCATTTCGGCGGTGCAGGGCCAGGTCACGCTGGTCGGCGACGACGAGCCGGTCGCCGCCGGGCTGAACTGGCCGGTCACCGGCGCCAGCCACCTCACCACCGCCAGCGGCGGCCGCACCGAGTTCCGGGTCGGCTCGACGGCGGTGCGGCTCGATGGCGACTCCGACCTGGAAATCACCGAACTGGACGACGAGCTGCTGCGGCTGCGGCTGAATTACGGCAGCGTCAGCATCCGCGTGCGCAGCCCGGAGCTGCTGCGCGATTTCGAACTGAACACGCCGCAGGCGCGCATCACGCTGCTCGAGCCGGGCCTGCTGCGGGTCGATGTCGAGCGCGTGGCCGACACCAGCCAGGTCAGTGTGCTGGCCGGCAGCGCGCGGGTGGATGGCGCCGGCTCGTCGGTGACGGTCAGTCCCGGCCGCCATGTCGACGTCAGCAGCGTCGACGTCAGCACCAGCGTGGCGCGGCGCGACGGCTTCGATGTCTGGTCCGACGAGCGCGACCGCGCCGCCGAGGTGGTGGTGGCCTCGCGCTTCGTCTCCACCGGCATGACCGGCTACGAGGAACTGGACCGCAACGGCAGCTGGAGCGACAGCGTCGAGTACGGCGCGCTGTGGACTCCGCGCAATGTCGCGGCCGACTGGGCGCCCTACCGTGACGGCCGCTGGGTCTGGCTGGCGCCGTGGGGCTGGACCTGGGTCGACAACGCGCCCTGGGCCTACGCGCCGTCGCATTACGGCCGCTGGGTGGTGGTCAACCGCCGCTGGTGCTGGGCGCCGGGGCGGCCCGCCGGACGGCCGGTGTGGGCGCCGGCGCTGGTGGGCTGGGTGGGCGGCAACGGCTTCGTGCGCGACCACCGGCCCGGCCTGGGCTGGTTCCCGCTGTCGCCGCGCGAGCGCTATGTGCCGCCTTACCGGGTGTCGTCCGATCATGAGCGGCGCCTGGTGTGGACCCACACCGGCCGGCAGTTCGAGCCGCGCGCGGTGGATCCCGGGCGGCACGAGGGCCTGACCGTGCTGCCGCGCGACCAGTTCGAGGGCCGCCATCGCAGCGTGCAGGTGCCGCGCGGGCCGCAGGTGATACCGGCTTCCGCGCTGGCGGC